>CAZSWL010000034.1:0-19006 GCA_964610725.1 uncultured Bauldia sp. | reverse complement strand
GAGCGTGTTCGGCCGCACCGGCGCGGTGACGGCCGCCGCCGGCGACTACGCGGCGAGCGAGGTCGACTACGACAACGCTTCGTCCGGCCTGTCGGCGAGCGACGTGCAGGCGGCCATCGACGAGATCGTCGGGGTGAGCGGAGCGGTATCGAGCGTGTTCGGCCGCACCGGGGCGGTGACGGCGGCCGCCGGCGACTACGCGGCGAGCGAGGTCGACAACGATTCGGGCGTCGGCGGAACGCACGTCTCCGACGCGCTCGATGCGCTCGACGGCGCCATCTCCGGCAAGCAGGACGCCGACGGCGAGCTGGCCGCGATCGCGGGGCTGACGAGCGCGGCCGACAAGCTGCCCTATTTCACCGGCTCCGGCACCGCCGCTCTCGCCGACTTCACCGCCGCCGGCCGCGCGCTCGTCGACGACGCCGACGCGGCGGCGATGCGCACCACCCTCGGCCTCGCCATCGGTACCGACGTCGAGGCGCACGACGGCGACCTGACGACGATCGCCGGCCTGACGCCGTCCGACGACGACGTGCTGCAGCGCAAGTCGGGCGCCTGGACCAACCGGACGCCGGCTGAACTGAAGGCCGACCTGTCGCTCTCGGCGTCGGACGTCGGTCTCGGCAGCGTCAGCGACGACGCCCAGCTCAAGATCGCGTCGAACCTCTCCGACCTCGCCAGCGCGGCCACCGCGCGCACCAACCTCGGCCTCGGCGGCGCCGCGGTCGAAGACCTGATGGCGTCGGGCGATCTCTACGGCAAGACGGCCGATGCCGTGCTGACCGCCGATGGCGTCTTTAGCGACGCCGATCTGGTGTCGCTGACCGACGCCGCCACCATCGCCGTCGATCTGTCGACCTTCATCAACGCCACGGTGACGCTCGCCGGCAACCGCACCCTCGGCAATCCGTCCAACACCACGGTCGGCCAGTCGGGCGTCATCTATTTCGTTCAGGACGGCACCGGCTCGCGCACGCTGGCGCTGGCGTCGAACTGGAAGACGGCGGACGGCGGCGGCATCACGCTGTCGACGACGGCCGGCGCGGTCGACCGGGCGGTCTATTTCGTCCGTTCCTCCACCCACATCGACATCGATCTGACCACCGACCGGAGCTGAGCCATGCTGATCCGCACCGACACGCTGAAGCCGTGGCAGGGCGAGCGGCTCGCCGGCATCCTCTATCCGCTGACCATCGAGAAGCTGTGGTCCGACCCGGAACTGGCCGCTATCGGCCTGGTGAAGCGCAAGCGCTTCGTCGTCCCGGACGGTCAGCGTATCGTTGCCGGCGCATCGCCCACCTACGCCATCGACGGCAGCGAGACTTATCCGGTCGAGGACATTCCGCCGCCGACCGCCGAGCAACTGGCGGCGGAGGACGCGGCCAACGTCGACGACGTGGTCGCCAACCCGCGCATGGGCAAGGTGTTGCTGGAACTGGTCAACGCCATCCGCGATCTTCAGGGCAAGCCCGAGATCACCGCCGACCAATTGAAGACATGGGTGGCCTCGCTGTGATCCAGGTCGGCCCGCCGCCGCTGTGGCTGCCGCCGAAGCCGGCGATCGTCCGGCCGGGACGGCTCCTTGACCGGCTGAAGCCGCTCGGCGCGACCCTGCCCGGCATCACCGCCGCTCCGCTGCTCGGCAAAAAGGCCGGCGGCGGCGTCTTCTCGCTGGCCTACGGCTCCTACGACAGCAGCGACGTCGACGGTACGAGCTTCACGTTCACCGGAATGACGATCGGGACGGCCGGCGCCGACCGGTATGTCCTGGTGTGCCTCGGGGCGAGCGACGCGACGGGTTCACCTTCGGGATATGCCGTCAGCAGTCTTACTGTCGGGGGGCAAACGGCGTCCGAGATCGTGTCCGTCAAGAGCAACGATGGCAACTGGGATGTAATGGCCGCGATCTGGCTGGCGCACGTCCCAGCGGGGGCGACAGCCGATGTCGACGTAGCGTTCGACCACATGGTCAGCACATGCGCGGCGGTCACGTACGCGCTGTCCAACCCGACATCGACCGCAGCGGACGACACGGCCACCGACGAGACCTACGGATCCAGCGCCGATCTCAGTCTTACCGGTGTAAGCGGCGGCGCCGCTGTTGGCTTCGCGCAAACGCAAAACGGTCATGCGATGAGCTGGAGCGGCTTGACGGAGGACGCCGAATGGGACGTACAAACCAACGAGATCGCGTCCGTCGCTCATGCGACGGGGCTCAGCAGTGGCGCGCGCACGATAACGCTGAGCACGTCAACGCCCACAGGTAGCTGCGCGGCCGCCTCCGCATGCTTCCATTGAGACGGATGGACCACAACCCGATCACGGGCGCCTCCATCGAGGTTGCCTGACACCGGATGCCCGAGGCAGCGGCGCCTCGTTCTGCGGGCTCCCACCGATGCCGACCCAGCCCCGTGAGCTGCTGTCCGATCGGACAGCGCCCGCCATGACGGCGATGCGGGCGAAGCGCCCTCGCGCCGTCCGGCCGTGAACCGAAAGACCTTTGCCATGACCAGCCGTTTCTACGGGTGGCGGCCCGACCGGCCGGACCATCACGATCGGACGTTGCGCCGTCCGCGATGAGCCGCCGCCATGACCGCCGCCAACTTCGCCCGCTCCCTGGCGCTGGTGCTCGCTGCCGAGGGCGGCTTCGTCGATGACAAGCACGATCCCGGCGGCGCCACCAATAAGGGCGTCACCCAGCGCGTCTACGACAGCTGGCGCCGGCTGCACGCCCGGCCGCACCGGTCGGTGCGCTACGTCACGTTGGACGAGACCGCGGCCATCTACCGCCGGCAATATTGGGACGCGGTCGAGGCCGACAGGCTGTCCGCCGGCGTCGACTATTGCGTGTTCGACGAGGCGGTCAATTCCGGCCCGCGCCGGGCGATCAGGGACCTGCAGGCGGCGCTCGGCAATGTCGAGATCGACGGCTGGTTCGGGGTGGAAACGCTCGCCGCCGTCGCCGCCTTCAACGATCGCGCGGCGTTGGTTCATTGCCTGTGCGATCGCCGCCTGGGCTTTCTCCGTCACCTCGTCACCTGGCGCTGGTTCGGCCGCGGCTGGACGCGCCGGGTTGCGAACGTGCGCGCAAACGCTCTTGCCATGATCGAAGGAGAACAGACCGCATGAAACCGATCAGCTATCTCAGGGCGGTGGTGGCCGGCGCGCTCGCGCTGGCGCTCGCCGCCTGCGCCAGCTTCCCCAATCCGGTAACCAACAACACCGAGGCGACCGCCGAGACCGCCTACGCGGCGGCGGCCGAACTCGCCACCGCCTATCTGGCGCTGCCGGTGTGCGCCGCCGGCAGCCATTTCTCGCTCGGCAATCTCTGCAAGGAGACCGCGATTGTGAAATCGGTCAAGCAGGCCGACACCATCGCCTACACGGCGCTGATCGAGCTCAGGAAGTTCCACCACGACAACCCCGGCTCGATCAACGAGATCACGCTGGTCAACGCCGCCATCAACGCCGCCGGCGCGCTGAAGAGCGCGATCCCGCTGAAATCGACCAAGGGAGGCTGACATGGACGCCGCCATCGCCATCATCCAGAAGATCCTCTATGCCGCCGTCGAGCTCGGGCCGACGGTGTTCAAGGCCGAAGAGGAGCTCGCCCCCTTCGCCGCCGCCATCGTCCAGGTGTTCAAGGGCGAGACGCTCTCCGACGACCAGCTCGCCGGGTTGCAGGCGATCTCCGACGCCCTGCACGGCCAGATCCAGGCGGCCGACGACAATGCCGCACCGACATCGGGGGACGGCTCGTGAACGCGCTCGCCGCCCTCGCCACCGCCAGGTTCGCCAAGGGCTGGCGCACCTACGCGGTGATGGCGATCGTCGTCATCCTCTTCCTGATCGAGAACGTTGCCGGCGTCGAGGTTCCCGGCGTCAGGATCGGCTGGAACGACGTCGTGCTCGCCCTCGGCCTCGGCGCCGCCGCCAACCACGACACGTGAGCCGTTGCCCGCTATTCAGGGCCTATTCATATTGTCGCCGCTATGGCGGCAGGCATGATCAGGCGGCTGGCAATGGTCCTTGCGGCGATTGCTTTGTCGGCGGCAGCCTTCGGGCCATCGCCGGCATCGGCGCAGATGTGCTATTCCGCCGCCCAGACCCGCGCCGCCGTGCAAAGCGGCCAGGTGCTGCCGCTGTCGAGCCTGATCGGGCAGGTCCACGCGGTCGCGCCGGGCCAGATCGTGTCGACGCAGCTTTGCGTGGTCGGCGGCCACTACGAATACCTGCTGAGCGTGCTGGTCGGCGGCCAGGTCCATCAGGTGCGCATGGACGCCACCACCGGCAACCCCATCAGCTATTGATCGAGACGGAGGCTTAACGTGCGGGTGCTGGTGGTCGAGGATGACGCGGATCTCAACCGTCAGCTCACCGCCGCGCTGAAGGAAGCCGGCTACGTCGTCGATTCGGCGCGCGACGGCGAGGAAGGCCATTTTCTCGGCGACACCGAGCCTTACGACTTGGTCGTTCTCGACATCGGCCTGCCCGTCCTCGACGGCATCAGCGTCCTCGAGAAGTGGCGGCGTGACGGCCGCACCATGCCGGTCCTCATCCTCACCGCCCGCGACCGCTGGAGCGACAAGGTGCAGGGCATCGATGCCGGCGCCGACGACTACGTCGCCAAGCCGTTCCACATCGAGGAGGTGCTGGCGCGGGTGAGGGCGCTGGTTCGTCGCGCCGCCGGCCACGCCTCCAACGAGATCGAATGCGGGCCGTTGCGCCTCGACAGCCGCTCCGGACGGGTCACCGTCGACGGCAACCCGGTCAAGCTCACTTCCCACGAATACCGCGTGCTCGAATATCTGATGCACCACCGCGACCGGGTGGTGTCGCGCAGCGAGCTGATCGAGCATCTTTACGATCAGGATTTCGACCGCGATTCCAACACCATCGAGGTGTTCGTCGGCCGGCTGCGCAAGAAGCTGCCGCCCGATCTGATCGAGACCGTGCGCGGGCTCGGCTATCGCGTCGTCGATTCTGGCGATGCGGCTTAACTCGCTTGCCTTTCGCCTCATCGCCGCCGCCACCCTGTGGGCCGCCGTGGCGCTGGTCATCGCCGGGCTCATCCTCACCTCCCTTTATCGCCAGACCGCGGTCAGTGCCTTCGACGAGCGGCTCAACGTCTATCTGCAGACGCTGGTCGGCGCGCTCGCCGCCCAGAACGCCAGCGCCGGCCTCAGCGATCCGGGCAACCTCGGCGAGCCGCGCTTCGAACTGATCTATTCGGGTTGGTACTGGCAGGTGCGCGAGACCGGCGACGGACCGGTGGTGCTCGCCTCGCGCTCGCTGTTCTCCGACGTGCTCGACCTCGCCAAGGCGACCGACACCCACCACGGCGACGGATTAACCTCCGGCGCCCTGAGCGGGCCGAGCGGCAAGTCGCTGCGCGTGCTGGCACGCACGGTGACCTTTGCCGACGGCCACGCCTACGACGTGGTCATCGCCGGCGACGCCGGCGGCGTCGCCGAGCAGATCGCCTCCTTCCGCGCCAGCGTGTTCCTCACCCTCGCCGTATTCGGCGTCGGGCTGATCGTCGCCACGTTCATCCAGATCCGCTGGGGCCTGCGGCCCCTTGACCGGGTCCGCCGCAGCCTCGCCGAATTGCGCAGCGGCCGCCAGACGCGCTTCGTCGAAGGATCGCTGCCGGCGGAAATCGAGCCGCTGGTCAAGGAGTTGAACGCGCTGCTTGAATCAAATCAGGAGGTCGTCGACCGCGCCCGCACCCAGGTCGGCAACCTCGCCCACGCCCTCAAGACACCGCTCAGCGTGGTCCTCAACGAGGCCCGCGCCGCCCGCGGGCCGCTCGCCGCCAAGGTGGCCGAACAGGCCGCCCTCATGCACCGCCAGATCAGCCACCACCTCGACCGCGCCCGCATCGCCGCCCGCGTCAACGTCATCGGCGCGGTCACCGAGGTGGAGCCCACGGTGACGCGCCTGGTGCGGGCGATGAATCGCATTCACGGCGACCGCGGCGTCGAATTGAACTGCCGCATTGCCGATCACGCCCGCTTCAAGGGCGAGCAGCAGGATTTCGAGGAAATCGTCGGCAATCTGGTCGACAACGCCTGCAAGTGGGCGAGGCGTGTCGCTTCGGTCACCGTGCAACAGGCTCCGGGCGACGGCACGGGCGAGGGCGGCGTGTTGACCCTGCTCATCGACGACGACGGTCCCGGCCTCAGCGCCGAGGAGGCCGCGGCCGCCACGGCCCGCGGCCGCCGCCTCGACGAGACCAAGCCCGGCTCCGGGCTCGGCCTGTCGATCGTCGCCGACCTCGTCGCCATGTACCGCGGCAAGCTCGACTTCCGCCGCTCGCCGCGGGGTGGCCTGCGCGTGGCGGTGGAGCTGCCGGCGGCATGAGCGAACGCGTGCATTCGCACTTCCGCCATGCTGGGATGGAATATGCGGCAGGGATCAGGGCCGGGCCGCCGGCGCGGTCGTGGAGGATGCGGATGGACAGGGTTGGCGTGCTGGCCTGCGTGGTGGGGGCCGCTCTTGCGGTGGCGGCCTGTCGCTCGCAGGGCGCGGGCGGGGCCGCCGCCTCCCTCTCCGCCTACGCCTCGCCCGCTCCCGCGGAGATGCTGACCGGCGGGCTTGCCGACGCCGCGGTCGGCCAGAACCTCGGCGCCAAGGACCGCCGTGCGGCGCTCGCCGCCGAGTACCACGCCCTCGAATACGGCCGCAGCGGGGCCGCGGTGTCCTGGCGCGGCCGCTCGGCCCGCGGCGAGGTCGTTCCCGGGCCGCTCTACCGGGTCAATGACTACAACTGCCGCGAATACACCCAGACCGTTACCTTCAAGGGACAATCGAGCACGGCGATTGGCACCGCCTGCCGCCGGCCCGACGGCACCTGGCACGCGGTCGGCTGACCGCGCTCTTCGGCATCGCCTTTGCCTTTGCCGGGTCGTGGGCTAATGTCCCGGCGGCCGGGACGGGCGGCGTCGCTGAAAGAGAGTTGCCATCAGTGTGATTGCGATGTGGATCGCCATGGCGGCGCTCGCCGCCGCCGCCGTCCTGCCGATCCTGATGGCATTGACCCGCGCGCAGCGCGGGCCGGCCGAAGCGCGGCGGCCGGCCGTCGCCATCTACAGCGACCAGCTCGATGAAATCGGCCGCGATCTCGACCGCGGCCTGATCGGCGAGAGCGAGGCGACGGCGGCGAGAACCGAGATCGCCCGCCGCCTGATCCGCGCCGGCGACGAACAACCGGCGGCGGGGCTGCCGGCCGGCGGCCGGCGCGCGCGCCGACTGGCCGCAATCACGGTCCTCGCCGCGCCTGTCGTGGCGCTTGTCTTCTACCTTGCGGTTGGCTCGCCGCAGCTCCCCGACGAGCCGCTTGCCGCCCGCCTGGCCGCGCCTACCGACAAGCAGGACATCGCCACGCTGGTCGCCCGCGTCGAGAAACACCTTGCCGCCAATCCCGACGACGGCGCCGGCTGGCAGGTCCTCGCTCCGGTCTATTTCAAGCTTGGCCGCTATGATGATGCCGTGCACGCCTACTCCAATTCCATCAGGCTGCTCGGCGCCACCGCCGGCCGCGAGGCCGATCTCGGCGAGGCGATGGTCGCTGCCAACGGCGGCACGGTGAGCGAGGAAGCGCGTGCCGCCTTCCAGCGGGCGAGCGCTCTCGCCCCCGACGACCCGCGGCCGAAGTTCTATCTGGCGCTCGCCCTCGGCCAGGAGGGCAAGCGCGACCAGGCGATCGCCGCCTGGCAGGGGCTGCTCGCCGATGCTCCCAAGGACGCGCCGTGGCTGCCGGCGGCGCGGACCGCACTCGCCAGACTGCAGGCGGCGGGCGGGACCGCAACCGCGCCGGGCCCCACCGCCGCCGACATGGCGGCGGCGCAAAACCTCACCCCCGACCAGCGTCTGGCGATGATCGAGGGGATGGTCGCCACCCTTGCCGCCCGCCTGCACGACCATCCAACCGACGCCGACGGTTGGGCGCGACTGATCCATTCCTATATGGTGCTCAACCGGCCGGCCGACGCCAGGGACGCTCTCGCCAGGGCGCGCGCGGCGCTGGCCGGGGACGCCAGCAAGCTCGCCGTGGTTGAGACCGAGGCGCGCCAGCAGGGCCTCGCCGACGAGGAACGGCAGCAATGACCCGCAAGCAGCGCAGACTGACCCTGATCGGGCTTGTCGGCGTGGTGGTCGCCGTTGCCACCGGTCTGGTCCTCTATGCGCTTTCCGGCGACATCGTCTTCTTCAATTCGCCGAGCGAGGTGATCGCCAAGGACCTGCCGCCGGGCAGCCGCATCCGCATCGGCGGGCTGGTCAAGACCGGCAGCCTGGTCAAGGGCGCCGACGGCCTCGTCGACTTCGCCGTCACCGACGGCAAGGCGTCGATTCCGATCACCTATCACGGCATCCTGCCCGACCTTTTCCGCGAAGGGCAGGGGGTGGTCGCCGAAGGGGTGATCGCCAGTGACGGGACGTTCGCCGCCGACACGGTGCTTGCCAAGCACGACGAGCGCTACATGCCGCCCGAGGTGGTCGATGCGCTGAAGAAGCAGGGCGTCTGGCAGGAGACGGCGGGCAAGGCCGAGGCCGCCAACGCGCCGGCGGCGACGCCATGATCGCCGAACTCGGCCAATTCGCGCTCGTGCTGGCGTTGATGCTGGCGCTCATCCAATCGTCGCTGCCGTTCTACGGCGCCCTGAGAGGCGAGCCGCGTCTCGCCGCCGTCGCCACGCCCGCCGCGCTCACCCAGTTCCTGCTCGTCGGTCTGGCGTTCGCCGCCCTCGTCCACGCCTACGTCGTCTCCGACTTCTCGCTGCTCAACGTCTACCAGAACTCCCATTCGTCGAAGCCGCTCCTCTACAAGGTCACCGGGGTATGGGGGAACCACGAGGGCTCGATGCTCTTGTGGGTGCTGATCCTGGCGCTGTTCGGCGCCCTCGTCGCCGCCTTCGGCACCAACCTGCCCGACAGGTTGAAGGCGCTGGTGCTGGTCGTGCAGGCGTGGATCTCGTCGGCTTTCCTGCTCTTCATCCTGCTCACCTCCAATCCCTTCGCGCGACTGGTGCCGGCGCCGATCGAGGGCAACGACCTCAATCCCGCGCTTCAGGACATCGGTCTCGCCATCCACCCGCCGCTCCTCTACCTCGGCTACGTCGGCTGCTCGATCTCGTTCGCCTTCGCCGTGGCGGCGCTGATCGAGGGGCGCATCGACGCCGCCTGGGCGCGCTGGGTCAGGCCGTGGACGCTGACCGCGTGGATGTTCCTCACCGCCGGCATCGCCATGGGCTCGTACTGGGCCTACTACACCCTCGGCTGGGGCGGCTTCTGGTTCTGGGACCCGGTGGAGAACGCCTCGCTGATGCCGTGGCTGGTGGCGACGGCGCTGCTTCATTCCGCCGTCGTCATGGAGAAGCGCGACGCCCTCAAGGTGTGGACGGTGCTGCTTGCCATCCTCGCCTTCTCGCTGAGCCTGATCGGCACGTTCCTGGTGCGCTCCGGCGTGCTCACCTCGGTGCACGCCTTCGCCTCCGATCCGACCCGCGGCGTCTTTATTCTGATCATCCTCGTCGTCTTCATCGGCGGCGCGCTGCTACTGTTCGCGGCGCGTGCCGGCGCGCTGGCGCCCGGCGGCGTCTTCGCTCCGATCAGCCGGGAAGGGGCGCTCATCCTCAACAACCTCTTCCTCACCGCCGCCGCCGCCACCGTCGTCGTCGGCACCCTCTATCCGCTGGCCCTGGAGGCGCTGACCGGCACGCGCATTTCGGTCGGCGCGCCCTTCTTCAATCTCACCTTCGCGCCGCTGGCGGCGGCGTTGCTGATCATCGTTCCGTTCGGACCGCTGCTGGCGTGGAAGCGCGGCGACCTGCTCGCCGCCGCCCAGCGCCTGGTCTTTGCTTTTGCCATCGCCATCCTCGCCGCGATCCTCGCCGCCGCGCTCACCGGAGGCGGATCGCCGCTGCCGCTGTTCGGGGTGTGGCTCGGCGTGTGGCTGATCGCCGGCGCCGTCTCGGAGCTCGCCTTGCGCCTGCGTCTTGGCAGCCTGCCGTTACGGGACAGCCTTGGCCGGGCGGCCGGGCTGCCGCGCTCGGCCTTCGGCGTCACCCTCGCCCACGCCGGGCTCGGCGTGACCGTGCTCGGCATTGTGGCGGCATCCACCTGGAGCAGCGAGCTGATCCACTCGATGAAGCCGGGCGACACCGCCGAGATCGCCGGCTACACGCTGCGCCTGGAGGGATTTCGGGAGAGGCCCGGCCCCGACTACCGGGAGACCGAGGTCCGCTTCGCCGTCACCAGGGGCGACAGACCGGTGGCGGAGATGACGCCGACCAAGCGGGCCTTCGCCGCCCGCGACGTCACCACCACCCAGGCGGCCATCCGCACCATTGCCTTCTCGCAGCTCTACCTGTCGCTCGGCGATATCGCGCGCGACGGCACCACCACCGTGCGCGCCTATTGGAAGCCGCTGGTGACCTTCACCTGGCTCGGCGCGGTGGTGATGGCGCTCGGCGGCCTGCTGTCGCTCAGCGACCGCCGGCTGAGGGTGGGAGCGCCGCGCCCGGCGCGGCGGACCCGGCCGGCACCTGCCGAGTCACCATGACCCGGCGTTTCTTCGCAGCGCTGACCGTTCTTGTTGCGCTCGTCGTGGCGCACCCGGCGGCCGCCGTCCAGCCCGACGAGATGCTCAAGGATCCGGCGCTCGAGGCCCGCGCCCGCGCCCTGTCGACCGGGCTGCGCTGCCTGGTCTGCCAAAATCAGTCGATCGACGATTCCGACGCTCCGCTCGCCCATGACCTGCGGGTGCTCATCCGCCGCCGCCTTGCCGCCGGCGATTCCGACAAGCAGATCATCGATTTCCTGGTTGCCCGCTACGGCGATTTCATCCTGCTCAAGCCGCCGTTCGCATGGGACACGGTGCTGTTGTGGGCGGTGGCGCCGGGCGTGCTTGTGCTCGGCGCCGTGGCGATCGCGATCACCTACCGGCGCCGCCGGGGCGAGCCACCGTCGCCACCCCTCGACGATGGGGAAGAAGCCGCCCTGCGGCGTCTGCTGTCCTCCGACGGGGGCTGAAACGGCGGTTTTGCACCGCCACGCTAACATTACCGAACTTTAATTCGGCTGACAGTGACCCGTAAGGTCATTGCCATCATAGTGCACCCGACACGTTAACGGCGCTCTCTCCCGGCGCCGCCCCATTCCGCCACGGAGCTTTTCATATGAACGGCCAAATCTTCCCCAGGAAGAGGAAGCGTCTGGTCCGCTCGACGATGCTTGCCGGCACCGCGCTGGCGCTCGTTCTCGGCGGGGCCGTCTTCGGCGGCTCGCTCGAACTGACCAGAACCACCCCGGCTTTCGCCGACGCGGTCCAGGTCGAGGGCGTCGAGCCGCTGAGTTTCGCCGATGTCGTCGACAAGGTCCGCCCGGCCGTCGTCAGCGTCCGCGTCAAGGAAGTGGCCAAGGCCAGCCAGGACGACAACGCGCCCTTCTTCGATCTGCCGCCCGGCTCGCCGATGGAGCGTTTCTTCCGTCAGTTCCGTCAGATGAACCCGGATCTCCAGCGTCCGCAGGCGCGGCCGACGATGAGCCTCGGCTCCGGCTTCTTCATCTCCGCCGACGGCTACGTCGTCACCAACAATCACGTCATCGACGGCGAAGAGTCGGTGACCGTGATCACCGACGACGGCACCGAGTATGACGCCAAGGTGATCGGCAAGGACGACCGCACCGACCTCGCCCTGCTCAAGGTCAACTCCGACAAGCAATTCACCTACGTCAAGTTCGCGCCCGACGAGCCGCGGGTTGGCGACTGGGTGGTCGCCGTCGGCAACCCCTTCGGCCTCGGTGGCACGGTCACCGCCGGCATCATTTCCGCCCACGGCCGTCAGATCGGCGCCGGACCTTACGACGACTTCCTGCAGATCGATGCAGCCGTCAATCGCGGCAACTCGGGCGGTCCAGCATTCAACCTCAAGGGCGAGGTGGTCGGCGTCAACACCGCCATCTTCTCGCCGTCCGGCGGCAACGTCGGCATCGCCTTCGCCATCCCCGCCGCGACCGCCTCGCGCGTCATCGGCGACCTCGAGAAGAACGGCGCGGTGGTGCGCGGCTGGCTCGGCGTCGAAATCCAGTCGGTCACCAAGGACATCGCCGACAGCATCGGACTGAAGCAGGACCAGGGCGCCATTGTCGCCAACATTCAGGACAACAGCCCCGCCGCCGGCACCGACCTCAAGGTGGGCGATGCCATCACCGCGGTCGACGGCCAGCCGATCAAGGACTCGCGCGATCTCGCCGTGCGCATCGCCTCGCTGGCGCCGGACACTAACGTGACCATAACCTATTGGCGCAACGGCGCCAGCCACGACGTCGACATCAAGCTCGGCAAGCTGCCGCCGCAGGATCAGCTGGCGTCGCTCAATTCGAAATCGTCCAACGACAACGGCAACGCCACCTCCTCCCTGACCGACTTCGGCCTGTCGGTCGGCCCCTCCGACGACGGCGTCGGCGTGGTCGTCACCGACGTCGACCCCAACGGTCAGGCGGCCGAACGCGGGTTGCAGACCGGCGACGTCATCCTGTCGGTCGGCGACAACACGGTGAACAAGCCGGGCGAGGTGGAATCAATGATTGCCAAGGCGAAGGCAAACGGCAGGAAGGCAGTTTTGCTCAGGGTCAAGTCCGGCGACCATACCCAATTCGTGGCGCTGAGCTTCGCCCAGAGCTGACCCCCCGCGAGTGGCGGAAGCGCTCGATCGTCGCCCAGAGACTTCCGCCCCGCCGACGGCAGGCCGGTACCCCGGCCTGCCGTTCTCTTTTTCGCCCGGCGCTGCCGCTGGTAGCCATTTGATGTATAGGTCGCGCCATGCACATCCTGCTGATCGAGGACGATAGGGAAGCCGCCGCTTACCTGGCCAAGGCCCTGCGCGAGGCCGGCCATGTCCCCGACCTTGCCGCCGACGGCGACACCGGGGCCGCGATGGCCGCCGACGGCAGCTACGACGTTCTCGTCGTCGACCGCATGCTACCCAAGCGCGACGGGCTGTCGGTGATCGAGGAACTGCGCGGGCGCGGCGACCACACCCCGGCTCTGATTCTTTCCGCCCTTGGCCAGGTCGACGATCGCGTGGTCGGGCTGAGGGCCGGCGGCGACGACTACCTGGCCAAGCCGTACGCCTTCGCCGAGCTGCTCGCCCGCGTCGAGGCGCTTGCCCGCCGCCAGCGTCCGGGAGCCGCCGACACCCTTCTCAAGGTCGGCGACCTCGAGCTCGACCGCCTGAGCCACACCGTCACCCGCGCCGGCAAGGCCATTCCGCTGCAGCCGCGCGAGTTTCGCCTGCTCGAGTACCTGATGCAGCATGCCGGCCAGGTGGTCACCCGCACCATGCTGCTGGAGAACGTCTGGGAGTATCATTTCGACCCCCAGACCAACGTCATCGACGTGCACATTTCGCGACTGCGCGCCAAGATCGACAAGGGCTTCGGCGAGCCGCTGCTGCACACCGCCCGCGGCGCCGGATACATGATACGTGACGCGACTCGGTAAGGTCGTCCGCACGACCGCATTCCGTCTGTCGGTGATCTACATCGCGGTCTTCTCGGTCTTTTCCGTCTTCTTCGTCCTCTATATCGCCTACTCGACCGACGTCCTCCTCAACGGTCAGGTGCGCGACACCATCGCCGCCGAGCTGCTCGGCCTCAGCGACCAGTATCGCATCGGCGGCCTGCCGGCGGTGGTCGAGACCATCGACCAGCGCGCCCACCAGCC
The DNA here is from genome assembly GCA_964610725.1 of uncultured Bauldia sp. Classification (GTDB taxonomy): domain Bacteria; phylum Pseudomonadota; class Alphaproteobacteria; order Rhizobiales; family Kaistiaceae; genus JBBDMC01. Next base: position 5,277 of record CAZSWL010000034.1, on the reverse strand, counting down.
GGGCGCCAGCCTCTACCTCGTCACCGACGTTTCCGGCCGCATCCTCGCCGGCAACGTCGCCGAGGTGTCGAGCGACCTGCTCAACCGGGCGGGTGTCGACCCGATCGCCGTGACCTATCGGCGCTTTCCCGGCGACACGGCAAAACGCACCGCCATGGTCCAGGTGGTGCGCCTGCCCAGCGGATTTCGCATCCTGGTCGGGCGCGACATCGGCGAGCGCGACCAGTTCCGCTCCATCGTGACCAATGCCCTGTTCTGGGCGCTGGCGCTGATGATCGGACTGGCGGCGCTGTCGTGGGTGTTCGTCAGCCGTCGCGTGCTCAAACGCATCGATTCGGTCAGCGCCACCAGCCGGCGCATCATGGCCGGCGACCTCACCGGTCGGCTCGAGGTCGCCGGCACCGGCGACGAATTCGACCGCCTGGCCGACGGCCTCAACGCCATGCTCGACCGGATCGAGCACCTGCTCTACGGGCTGAAGGACGTGTCCGACAACATTGCGCACGATCTCAAGACGCCGCTGTCGCGGCTGCGCAACCGGGTGGAGATGGCGCTCGCCGGGCCGGCCGACAGCAACAAGTATCGCGCGGCGCTGGAGGCGACGATCGAGGAGTCCGACGCGCTCATCACCACGTTCAACGCTCTGCTGATGATCGCGCGCATGGAGGCCGGCGCCCCCGACGGGGCGATGAGCGAGGTCGACGCCAGCGCCATCGTCCGCGACGTGGTCGAACTCTACGAGCCGGCCGCCGAGGAAAAGGGAGCCGAGTTGGCCGTCGAGGCTCCGCAGCCGATTTTGCTCACGGCGAGCCGCGAGCTGCTCGGCCAGGCTCTCGCCAACCTCATCGACAATGCCCTGAAGCACGCCGCCTCGGCTACGGCGGCATCGTCGCCGGTCAAGATACGCCTCGCCACCGCCCGCGACGGCGACAACCTCGTCATCACCGTTGCCGACAACGGTCCCGGCATCGCCGCGGCCGATCGCGAGCGGGTCCTGCAACGGTTCGTGCGTCTGGAAAAGAGCCGTTCGGCGCCGGGCAGCGGCCTCGGTTTGAGCCTTGTCGCGGCGGTCGTCCGCCTGCACCATGGCACCATCGAGCTCGGCGACGGCAACCCGGGTCTCGTCGTCACGATCCGTTTGCCGCTCAAATGACCGGACATGACCGCTCGCGGGGTGCGCGCCCGATCCGAACGATCCCTGGCTGAGGCGTTGCGGCCGCGGCTGCGACCGGCCAACGCCAAGCGCACGCGTTTTCGCCTTGCCGAGCTCACCGCCGCTGCCGACGGGGCGGGGGCGGCAGGCGCGTTGGGCAAGCTGCTGCGCCGGCGCGCCCTCGGTCCCTTCCTCGCCGCGGTGATGGACTGTTCGCCGTTCCTGCGTTCACTCATCCTCGACGATCCCGCCCGCCTGGCGGCGATCCTCGCCGAGGATCCCGGCCGGCGGTTGAAGCGCGTCAACGCGCGTGTGGTGCGCGCCTGGCGTAAGGCGAGCGAGGCGGAGCTGCTGGCGACGCTGCGCCGCGCCCGTCAGGAGGTCGCACTGACCGTGGCGCTCGCCGATCTCGGCGGCGTCATGAATGTGGTCAAGGTGACGACCGCGCTCACCGCCTTCGCCGGCGCCGCGATCGCCGCCGCCGTCGACTTCCTGCTGCGCGAGGCGGCGACCGCCGGCAAGCTGACGCTCCTCGATGCGTCGCGACCGAGCCATGGCTGTGGCTGGATCGTCCTCGGCATGGGCAAGCTCGGCGCCGGCGAGCTCAACTACTCCAGCGACGTCGACCTGATTGTGCTTTACGACGAGGCGGCGTTGGTCGCCGCCGGTGGGGAAGCCCAGGCGCTGTTCGTGCGCCTGACCAAGCGGCTGGTGGCGATCCTGCAGGAGCGCACCGCCGACGGCTACGTCTTTCGCACCGACCTGCGTCTACGCCCCGATCCCGGTTCGACCAGCATCGCCATGTCGACCGAAGCGGCGTTGCAGTACTACGAGAGCCTCGGCCAGAACTGGGAACGCGCCGCCCTCATCAAGGCGCGCCCGGTCGCCGGCGATAAGGCGGCGGGCGAAGCCTTCCTCGCCGACCTTGCTCCCTACATCTGGCGCAAATATCTCGATTACGCCGCCATCGCCGACATCCACTCGATCAAGCGTCAGATCCACGATCATCGCGGCCACCACGACGTCGCCGTCGCCGGTCACAACATCAAGCTCGGCCGCGGCGGCATCCGCGAGATCGAATTCTTCGTGCAGACCCAGCAGTTGATCGCCGGCGGCCGCCATCCCGGCCTGCGCGGACGGCGCACCCTCGACATGCTCACCGCCCTTGCCGATGGCGGCTGGATCGATGCCGCCACCCGCGACGACATGACCGCCGCCTACCTTCGCCTGCGCGCGGTGGAGCACTGCCTGCAGATGGTGGACGACGCCCAGACGCATACGCTGCCGAGCGACGCCGCGGCCCTGGCCAATATCGCCCGCATGGCCGGCTATCGCGACGCCGCCACCTTCGCCCGCGCTCTCACCGCGATCCTCGACACGGTGCGCGACCACTACGCCGATTTGTTCGAGAGCGCCCCGACGCTTACCTCGGCGGTCGGCAGCCTGGTGTTTACCGGCGACGCCGACGACCCCGACACGTTGGCGACGCTGACGCGCCTTGGATACCGCCATCCGAACGACGTTGCCCGCGGCGTCCGCGACTGGCACCACGGCCGCTATCCGGCGACGCGCTCGGCGAGCGCGCGCGAACGACTGACCGAGTTCGTGCCGGTGCTGCTCGAGGCGCTCGCCAGCACCGAAAACGCCGACGCGGCCTTCGTCGCCTTCGACCGCTTCCTCGCCCGCATGCCGACCGGGGTGCAGCTTTTCGCCATCCTCCAGTCGAATCCACATCTGCTGGCACTGCTCGCGACCATCCTGGCCACCGCGCCCCGCCTCGCCGAGACCATCATCCGCCGCACCCACGTGCTCGACTCGGTGATCGAGCCGGCCTTCTTCGACCGGCTGCCCGACAAGGCGACGCTGACGCAGACGTTCACCGCGACGCTCGCCCAGGCAACTTCGTTCGAGGATGTCCTCGACCGCGCCCGCATCTTCGGCCAGGAGCAGACCTTCCTGATCGGCGTGCGCGTGCTTGCCGGCACCGTCGGAGTACGCGAGGCCGGGTATGCCTATTCCGACCTCGCCGACACTCTGGTCGCCGACGTCCTCGCCGCGGTCCGCGACGGCTTCCAGGCCGCCCACGGCACGCTCAGGCACGGTGCCGTGGCGTTGCTTGCCCTCGGTCGTCTCGGCGGCCGCGAGATGACGGCGGCCTCCGACCTCGACCTCATCCTGCTCTACGATTTCGACGAGCGTGCGACCGCCTCAGACGGGGAGCGGCCGCTGCCGGCGGTGCAATATTTCACGCGCCTGACGCAGCGCTTGGTCGCCGCCCTGTCGGCGCCGACCGCCGAAGGCACCCTCTACGCCGTCGACTTCCGCCTGCGGCCGTCGGGCAAATCGGGGCCGCTCGCCACCCATATCGACGCATTCGCCGCCTACCAGGAGAGCGCCGCGTGGACCTGGGAGCACATGGCGCTCACCCGCGCCCGCCCGATCGCCGGCGACCGCCGGCTGATCGCGCGCGTCACACGCGACATCGCCAAGGTCATCGCCAGGCCGCGCCGGCGCGACAAGGTGATGGCCGACGTGCTCGACATGCGGGCGACGGTGGAGGAGGCCAAGGGCGGCGAGGGCGCCTGGGACCTCAAGCAGACGCCGGGCGGGCTGGTCGACATCGAGTTCATCGCCCAGGCCCTGCAACTGATCCACGCCGCCGCCCACCCCGAGATCCTGTCCACCGAAACCGGTGCGGTGCTGGTCGCGGCCGCCAAGGCCGGTCTGCTGCCGGCGCGCGAGGTCGACGTTCTGTTGCCGGCCTGGCGGCTCTACCAGGCGCTGATCCAGATGCTGCGCCTGTGCGTGGCGGGCGTGTTCGACCCGGCCACTGCCCCGCGCGGGCTGCTCGCACGCCTCGCCGACGCCGGCGAGCTGCCCGACTTCGCCACCCTCGACGCCCACGTCCGCGACAGCCAGCGGGCGGTACGGGCGAGTTTCGAGCGGCTGATCGGCAAGGTGCCGGATCACGCCGCCGAGCGGCCGGCCTGAGGCGGCGGCTCCACCGGCAGGCGCACCGACACGACCGTCCCCCGTCCCTCGCGCGAGCGGATGCGCATGACGCCGCCGTGCAGGCTGGCGAGCGAGGCGGTGATGGCGAGGCCGAGACCGGAGCCGCGGTGGTTCTTGGTGAACTGGTTGCCGACTTGTTCGAACGGTCGGCCGAGCCGGCGCACCGCATCGGTGGGAATGCCGATGCCCGAATCGGCGACCGAGAACACGATCGCCGCGTCGGTCGAACGGGCGCGCACGCGGATCGCCCCGCCGGTCGGGGTGAACTTCACCGCGTTCGAGAGCAGGTTGAGCATGATCTGCTTGAGGGCGCGCCGGTCGCCGATCATCCTGAGCCCGCGTCCGCTCTCGGCGCTCACCGCGATTTCCTGGGCGGCCGCCTCGATGCTGACCACCCGGATCGATTCGGCGACCAGGTCGTCGAGGACGAGCTCCTCGAGGTCGAGCGCCATGCGGCCGGCCTCGATCCGGCTCATGTCGAGGACGTCGTTGATGACGCCGAGCAGATAGGCGCCGCTCTGGTGGATGTCGCGGCAGTATTCGAGGTATTTCGACGAACCGAGCGTGCCGAACATGCCCGACTGCATGATCTCGGAGAAGCCGATGATGGCGTTGAGCGGCGTTCTCAGCTCGTGGCTGATGTTGGCGAGGAATTCCGACTTGGTGCGGTTGGCGTCCTCGGCGCGGTCCTTCTCCTCGGCATATTTCTCGGCCAGCTCGACCATCTGCTGGGCCTGCTGCTCGAGCTTCTGGCGCGAGGCGCGCAGATCCGCGATCGTCGCCATCAACCGCCGCTCGCCCTCGATCAGCTTGCCCTCGTGGCGCTTGAGCTGGGTGATGTCGGTGCCGACCGAGACGAAGCCGCCGTCCTTGGTCCGCCGCTCGTTGATCTGCAGCCAGCGGCCGTCCTCGAGCTGCAATTCGAAGCTGCGGGCACCGTCCTCCGGCACCTCGTCGGAGGCGATCTGGGCGCGCACCAGCGGTTTGCGGCCGGCGGCGACCACTTCGGCGTAGGGGGTGCCTGAGACGAGCGCCGTCTCGGGAATGCCGTGCAGCTGCTGGTATTTCGAGTTGCACATGACCAGGCGGTTGTCGGCGTCCCACAGCACAAA
>CAZSWL010000033.1:0-6304 GCA_964610725.1 uncultured Bauldia sp. | reverse complement strand
GCCTTTACCGAGATGAGCCTGCGCAACACCGAGGTGATCCGCGCCCTGGGCATGATCGACGGGTTGATCAGGCGCTGGGGCCGCGACCGCGACCGCCTTCTCGAGCGCCAGGCGGTCGCCAGCGATCGTGCCGCCGCCATGGCCAGTCTGATCAAGTTCCTGCGCCTGGCGATGCAATCGACGATCCTCGGCCTCGGCGCCTACCTCGCCATCGAACGACTGACCACCGTCGGCGCCGTCTTCGCGGCGAGCGTATTGCTGAGCCGCGCGCTGCAGCCGGTCGAGCTGATCGTCGGGTCATGGCGCAATCTGGTTTCCGCGCGCGCCGCCTTCGCCCGCGTCCGCGACGTCCTGCAACTCAATCCGCCACCGCCGCGCACCCTCACGCTCCCGCGCCCGGCCGGCCGGCTGTCGGTCGAGGGCGTCAGCTACGCCTTGCCGGGGACCAACAAATTCATCCTGCACGGAGTGTCGTTCGAGCTGGCCGCCGGCGAGGCACTCGGCATCATCGGCCCCTCCGGCGCCGGCAAATCGACGCTCGCTCGCCATCTGGTCGGTGTGCTGCGGGCGACGGCCGGTGTGGTGCGTCTCGACGAGGCCGACGTGTCGATCTGGTCGCACGACGCGCTCGGCCGTCATCTCGGCTACCTGCCGCAGGACATTGAGCTGTTCGCCGACACGGTGGCGGCGAACATCGGCCGCTTCCACCCCGATGTCGACGCGGCCGTCATCGCCGCCGCCCAGCTCGCCGGCGTCCACGAGATGATCCTGCGACTGCCGGCCGGCTACGACACGCAAGTGGGCGAAAGCGGCGCCGTCCTTTCCGGCGGCTACCGCCAGCGCATCGCGCTCGCCCGCGCCGTGCTCGGCGAGCCGAGCCTCGTCGTCCTCGACGAGCCGAGCTCCAACCTCGACAGCGAAGGCGACGCCGCCCTCGCCGCCTGCGTCACCCGGCTCAAGCAAAAAGAAACCACCGTCGTCATCATCTCGCACCGGCCCGCCACTCTCGCGACCGTCGACAAGATCCTGTTTCTGCGCGACGGCAGGGTCGAGGCGTTCGGCGAGCGCAGCGAGGTACTGGCGCGCCTCACCCGCGCCGTTGCGGTTCCGGCGGTGACGGCGCGCACCGCCGCGCCCGGCGCACGCGCCGCCGGAGGCTGACGATGTCCGACCTCACCGTTGGCGGCGAGCGCCGCCAGCCTGCCCCGCCGCAAGGGCCGCGCCCGCCGAACGATTCAGCCCGCGGCGCCATCATCACCGGCATCGGCATCCTGCTGGTGTTTTTCGGCGGCTTCGGCGCCTGGGCGGTAACGGCGCCGCTCAACGGCGCTGTCGTCGCCAACGCCGTGGTCAAGGTCGAAGGCAACCGCAAGAGCGTCCAGGACCTCGACGGCGGCATCGTCAAGCAGCTGCGCGTCCACGAAGGCGACCGGGTCGCCAAAGGCGACGTGCTGCTCGTCCTCGACGACACCGACGCGCGCGCCGACGTCCAGGTTCTTGCCGAACAAGAGACGCTGTTCAGGGCGCTCGTCGCGCGCCTCGAGGCCGAGCGCGACGGCCGCGACACCATCACGTTTCCGCCCGATCTCGACAGCCGCCGCGACGATCCCTCGGTCGCCGCAACCATTGCCGGCCAGATCACCGAGTTTCAGGACCGTCGCACGGCGCTCAGCGGACAAAAGGCCGTCCTCGATCGCCGCATCGCGCAATTGCGCGAGCAGATCACCGGCGACCAGGCCCAGCGCACCGCCTACCAGCAGCAGCTCAACTCGATTGTCGGCGAGAAGGCGAGTTTGCAGGATCTCCTCGACAAGGAGCTGATCACCCGCGACCGCATGCTCTCCCTCGACCGCGCCGAATCCGGCATCCGCGGTCAGATCGCCGAGATCGACGCCGCCATCGCCAAGGCCAACCAGGCGGCCGGCGAGATCGCCGATCAGATCGCCCAGCTCGGCAAGGACCGCGCCGCCCAGATCTCGAGCGACCTCAGGGACGCCAACGCCAAGCTCCTCGACGTCGAGCCGCGCCTGCGCGCCGCGCGCGCGGCGCTGGAGCGCACCATCGTGCGCGCGCCCTACGCCGGCACCGTCGTCGGTCTCGACGTGTTCTCGGTCGGCGCCGTGATCGCGCGCGGCGAACGCATCCTCGACATCGTCCCGGACGCCACCGGGCTGATCGTCGAAGCCCAAATCTCGGTCGGCGACATCGCCAACCTCCATCCCGGCATGCCCGCCGAGGTGCACTTCACCGCCTACGACCAACGTGTGACGCCGACCATCCGCGGCACCGTCGAGCACATCTCCGCCGACCGGCTGACCGACCAACGCACCGGCCTCGCCTACTACCTGGCCACCGTCGCCGTCGACCCGACCGAGCTCGCCGCCAGCCCTGAGATCAGGCTCTATCCGGGCATGCCGGCGACGGTGATGATCACCACCGAGAAGCGCACCGCCCTCGACTATCTGGTCGGCCCCCTCGCCGCCTCGTTCGACCGCGCCTTCCGCGAGCGCTGAGGCCCGGCAACCCCTTTCTTGCCGCCGCGCCGACGCCGAACGGCCGACTGCCCGACATTTCATTCACATTCGACTCGAATGCGGGCGGTCGCCATAACGGCGACGCAGCGCTCTCGGTTGTATCCTCCGTCCACTTCAATCGTCACTAGTAGCATTTGGCGAAAACTGGACAGGAGAAGACGTCATGAAACGTCATGCATCGCTTCTTGCGGCGGCTCTCCTGATGGGAGTCGCTTCATGGCCGGCGGCGGCGTTCCAGGTCGGCGTCGGCGGGGTCAGCATCAGCACCGGCGGTGGCGGCGGTACCAGCATTTCCGCGGGCAGCGGCGGCACTTCCGGCGGCGTCTCGGTCGGCGGCGACAGCATTGCCTCGGTTGGCGGCGACAGCAATGGAACCGGCGGCAGCGCAACCATCACCAACAACAGCGGCCAGTTGCTCGGCGTCGACCAGTCCGGCAACACGACCAATGGGACGGTGAACCTCGGGCTCGGCAATGTCCTCAGCGGTATTGCCAACCAACCGACGGTGCCCACCGACCAGCCAGCGCCCCTGACCGCGCTGACTGCCCAGCAGGTGGCGACCGCCTACGCGTCGCTGTTGCCAACCGAGAAGGAAGTGCTGCGCGGCAAGTGCGCCTGGGTGATGCGGCAACCGGCGGCGTTCGACTCCGGTCTCGTCACCCTGTGCCGGCTGGTGGCGCAGGTCGGACGCTGACCGCGACGACCCGGCGGGATGAGCCTCCACGGCTCGTCCCGCCGACGATGCCTAAAACTGTATTCGAATGCCGCCGCGCAACTTAACCGGTCCGCCGTAAGTTAAGTTGTAGATTGCCGTAAATTCAATCGCGGCTTTTGCTCGCCGGCTCGCGCAGGCTCGGATCGCGAAAAGCTCAGGCCGGCACAATGGGGCGTCGTCCGTTCGCTGGCGGCGCCCCACAGCGTCGCGGCCCCGCCCGGCCAAGCGCGCTCAATAGACCGGCGGGCTTCGTCCGACGCTCAACGCGGCGGCCGCCAGCGTGTTCGCCATCAGCAGGGCGATGGTCATCGGTCCGACGCCGCCGGGCACCGGCGTTACAGCGCTCGCCACCGCCGCCGCCTCGGCAAATGCCACATCGCCGACCAGCCGCGTCGCACCGTCGCCGCGCTCGGGGGCAGCCACGCGGTTCATGCCAACGTCGATCACCACCGCCCCCGGCCGGATCCAATCGCCGCGGATAAGCTCCGCCCGGCCGGCAGCGGCGACGACGATGTCGCTGCCGCGCACGGTTTCGGGCAACCGCCGGGTCTTCGAGTGGGCGACGGTCACGGTGCAATTCTCGCCGAGGAGCAACTGCGCCATCGGCTTGCCGACCAGGTTGGATCGGCCGACGACCACCGCCGTCATTCCGGCGAGCGGCTTGCCGACCGTCCGGCGCAACAGGATCAGGCAACCGGCCGGCGTGCAAGGCACCATCGCGCCCGGCGTGCCGCTGGCGAGGCGCCCGACGTTGATCGGATGGAGCCCATCGACGTCCTTCGCCGGCGCTATCGCCTCGATCACCCGGGTGCGGTCGAGGTGCGGCGGCAATGGCAACTGCACGAGAATGCCGTGGATTGCCGGATCGCCGTTGAGCCCGGCTACGAGGTCGAGCAACGCAGTCTCGTCGGTGGTCGCCGGCAGGGTGTGCTGGACCGAGTGGAAGCCCACCTGCTCGGCCTTGCGACCCTTGCCGGCGACGTAGATCCGGCTTGCCGGATCATCGCCGACAAGGACCACGGCAAGGCCGGGAACGACGCCGGCTTCGGCCTTGAGGCGGGCAGCTTCCTCGCCGATGCGGGCGATGATCCCGGCAGCGATGGCGCGGCCGTCGATCACTGCGGCAGCTTCAGCGGAAGACGACGGTGCGCGCGCCATTGATCAGAACCCTGTGCTCGAGGTGGAAACGCACCGCCCGGGCCAGCACCGTCGCCTCGATGTCGCGCCCGGTCGCGACCAATTCATCCACCGACATCGAGTGATCGACCCGGTCGACGTCCTGCTCGATGATCGGCCCCATGTCGAGGTCGGGGGTCACGTAGTGGGCGGTGGCGCCGATCAGCTTGACGCCACGCTCGTAGGCCTGCTGGTACGGCCTCGCCCCGACGAAGCTGGGCAGGAAGGAATGGTGGATGTTGATGGCACGTCCGGCGAGCCGGATGGCCAGCTCGCTCGACAGAATCTGCATGTAGCGGGCGAGGATGACGAGATCGATTCGCTCCTTCCCGATCAGCGCCGTCAGCCGCGTCTCCTGCTGCGACTTCATCTCGGCAACCGGCATGAAGAGGTAGGGGACGCCTTCCGCCTCGACGCGACGACGCATGGTCTCGTGATTGGACACGACCGCGACCAGATCCATGGCGAGATGGCCGATCGAGTAGCGGTAGAGAAGATCGTTGAGGCAGTGGCCGAAGTTCGACACCAGGATCAGCACGCGCGGCTTGTTGGCAAGGTCGTGCAGCTGCCAGTCAAAATCGAAGGCGGCCGCCACCGGATGGAAGCCGCGAGTGAAGCTCGCCGGCGAAACCGAAGCCGGTGCCGCAAACGAGACCCGCATGAAAAACCGCTCGCTCCGTGGATCGCCGTACTGGGCACTCTCCACGATGTTGCAGTCTTGCGACGCAATGCAGTTGGCCACGGCGGCGACGATGCCGCGCCGGTCACCGCACGAAAGCGTCAAGACGAAGCGCGCCGGATCGGCTGGCATGGTCGGTCCGCGTTGGAGGGTCGCCTGCGGCCAGACCACTAGCGCCGGTCGGCACCGGCCGCAACCGTCCGCCGGCACGTTGGAAAACGCCGGCCGCCATGCTACGGCCGTGCCGCCGCTGTTTGCGGGGATGTCGCATGGCCGCACATGAGCGAACCCGAACGATCGCCTTCATCGCCAGCGCGGTCGACGAAGCACACGTCGCCCAGGAGACGCTGAGCGCCCGCTACCGCGGCGTCGCCCCCGACGTCGCCGACGTCATCGTCGCCCTTGGCGGCGACGGGCTGATGCTGCAGGCGCTGCACACCTTCATGAACACCGGCAAGCCGATCTACGGGATGAACTGCGGCTCGGTCGGTTTCCTGATGAACGAGTTCCGCGCCGACGACCTGCCCGCCCGCCTCGACGCGGCGGTTCAGACCGCCATCCACCCGCTCGCCATGGACGCCATCGATGCCTCCGGCGCCACCCACTCCGCCTTCGCCATCAACGAGGTCTCGTTGCTGCGCCAGTCCTACCAGGCTGCCAAGCTGAGGATCGTCATCGACGGCCACGTCCGCCTCGAGGAGCTGATCTGCGACGGCATTCTGGTAGCCACGCCGGCAGGCAGCACCGCCTACAACCTGTCGGCGCACGGGCCCATCCTGCCGATCTACGCACCGCTGCTGGCACTCACCCCCATCAGTGCCTTCCGCCCGCGGACCTGGCGCGGCGCGTTGTTGCCCGATCAGGTCAAGGTGAAGATCATCGCGCTCGAGGCCGACAAACGCCCGGTCAACGCGGTTGCCGACAACGTCGAGTTCAAATCGGTGGTCGAGGTGACGGTGGCGGAGGACAGCAAGGCCGAGAGCCTGATCCTGTTCGACCCCGATCATTCGTGGGACGAACGCATTCTCACCGAGCAGTTCCGCTACTAGGCCGCCGAAGCCTGGCCGGCGAAGTCGCGCGCGGCCTCGCGCGCCTGGTCGGCAGCGAAACGGCGCAGCATGGCGGCGAGCTCGTTGGCCTCACCGTCGGTGATGTCGCCGTAGCGGGCGATCACCGCATCGACGATCTGGCGGGTGAAGC
>CAZSWL010000032.1:0-9553 GCA_964610725.1 uncultured Bauldia sp. | reverse complement strand
GGCCCCGTTCACGACCACCGTGCCCGTCGCGCCTCGATAGTATCCGACGTAGGCCGTGGTGTCCGAGACGAACCCGTCGCGGGTGACCTCCAGCCGGGCGGCGCCGGAGTAGCCGACGAAGAGGTCGCCGCTGCCGCCCGGCGGGCGCATGCGCACGAGTTCATCGCCTCGCTGCAGGATCTGCAGGGCCGCACCGGCTACGACGCGCGCGTCGGCGAGCGTGGGGTCAAGCTCTCCGGCGGCCAGCGCCAGCGCGTCGCCATCGCCCGGCTGATCCTCAAGGACGCGCCCGTCCTGGTGCTCGACGAGGCGACCAGCGCGCTCGATTCGGAGGTCGAGGCGGCCATCCAGGAGCAGCTCTACGGCCTGATGACCGGGCGCACGGTGATCGCCATCGCCCACCGGCTGTCGACCATCGCCGTGCTCGACCGGCTGGTGGTGGTCGATGACGGCCGCATCATCGAGGCCGGCACCCACCAGGAGCTGATTGCCCGCGACGGCCTCTACGCCGCCCTGTGGCGGCGCCAGTCGGGCGGCTTCCTCGGCCTCGACGAGCCGCTGGCGACGGCGGCGGAGTAGGCGGCCGGGGAGGGCGGCCGTCCCCGCGACAATGTGCGCAGTCGCGCCGACACTGGACATCGGCCGACTGCGGCGGCTAAACAGGGCGCCGCGGGTGGCGCTGCCCTCGCCGGATTGCCGCGCAGACGGGGGACGCAATTGGCCAATACCGACACGGTTGACCAGCCGGAGCCGACCCGCCGCGACTTCATCTACATCGCTACCGGCGCCGTCGCCGCGGTCGGCACGGTGATGACGGCGTGGCCACTGATCGACCAGATGAACCCCGACGCGGCGGCGCTGGCGCTCGCCTCCATCGAAGTCGACCTTTCCTCGATCGCCGTCGGCCAGAGCATCATCGTCAAGTGGCGCGGCAAGCCGGTCGTCATCCGCCAGCGCACGCCGCAGGAGATCGCCGGCGTCAAGGCGGTCGCCCTCGACGAACTGATCGACCCGGTGGCGCGCAACGACAACCTGCCGGGGAACGCTCCGGCGACCGACGAGAACCGCTCGGCGGCGGTGGCCTCGGGATCCATCAAGGGCGGCGAGGCCTGGTTCGTGATGATCCAGATCTGCACCCACCTCGGCTGCGTGCCGCTCGGCCAGCAGGGCGACTACGACGGCTGGTTCTGCCCCTGCCACGGCTCGCAATACGACGCCGCCGGCCGCGTCCGCCACGGGCCGGCGCCGCGCAACATGGAGATCCCGGTCTATACCTTCGAGAGTGAGACCAAGATCAAGATCGGCTGACGGGGACACGATGGGCGGCCATTCGACCTACCAACCCAAGGGCCGGGCGGCGCGCTGGCTGGAACGCCGGCTGCCGATCATCGGCTTCACCTACAATTCGTTCGTCGGCTACCCGACGCCGCGCAACCTCAGTTACCTGTGGACGTTCGGCGCCATCCTCACCTTCATGCTCGTCGCCCAGATCGTCACCGGCGTCGTGCTCGCCATGCACTATACGCCAGACTCCGGGCTGGCCTTCGATTCGGTCGAGCACATCATGCGCGACGTCAACTTCGGCTGGCTGTTGCGCTACCTGCACGCCAACGGCGCCTCGATGTTCTTCTTCGCCGTCTACGTCCACATTTTCCGCGGACTTTACTACGGCTCCTACAAGGAGCCGCGCGAGGTCTTGTGGATCCTCGGCGTCCTCATCTTCCTGCTGATGATCCTTACCGCCTTCATGGGCTACGTGCTGCCGTGGGGGCAGATGTCGTTCTGGGCGGCGACGGTGATCACCAGCCTGTTCACGGCGATCCCGCTCGTCGGCAACGGCATCACCTCCTGGCTGTGGGGCGACTTCGCGGTCGGCAACGCCACGCTGGTGCGCTTCTATTCGCTGCACTACCTGCTGCCGTTCATCATCGCCGGCGTGGTCGTGCTGCACATCTGGGCGCTGCACGTGGTCGGCCAGAACAACCCGCTCGGCATCGACGTCAAGTCGGACGAGGACACCGTGCCGTTCACGCCGCACGCCACGATCAAGGACTCGCTCGGCACCGTCGTCTTCCTGATCCTGTTCGCCTGGCTGGCGTTCTTCCTGCCGAACTATCTCGGCCATTCCGACAACTACATTCCCGCCAACCCGCTGCAGACCCCGCCGCATATCGTGCCGGAGTGGTACTTCCTGCCGTTCTACGCGATCCTCAGGGCCATCCCCAACAAGCTGTTCGGCGTCATCGCCCTGTTCGTGTCGATCGCGGTGCTCGCCTTCGTGCCGTGGCTCGATACCTCGCCGGTACGCTCGGGGCGCTTTCGCCCGATCTTCCGGCAGTTCTTCTGGCTGCTGGTGATCGACGGTATCGGGCTCGGCTACCTCGGCTCGCAACCGCCGGAAGGCGGCTACGTCATCGCCGGTCGCGTGCTGACCGCCTATTACTTCATCTTCTTCCTGATCATCCTGCCGGTGCTCGGGCTGATCGAGCGACCGAAGCGGCTGCCGCAGTCGATCACCGAGGCAGTGACCGCAAAGAGCGCCGCGGCGGCAGAGGCGGGGGGCTGACGCGATGAGGCTGTCCGTGCGCACCGTCGCCGCCGGCCTGGCGCTCGCCGTCGGCCTGGCACTGCCCGCCGCCGCCCAGCAAGGCGGCGAGCTGCATTTCCCGCTCAAGTTGCCGCAACTGCAGAAATGGTCGTTCGCGGGCATCTTCGGCACCTTCGATCAGGCCCAGCTGCAGCGCGGCTACCAAGTCTACAAGGAGGTCTGCTCGACCTGTCATTCGATGAATCTGCTGGCCTTCCGCGACCTCGGCGAGCCGGGCGGGCCTCATTTCAGCCAGGCCGAGGTGGCGGCGCTGGCGGCCTCCTTCCAGATCACCGACGGGCCGAACGATGCGGGCGAGATGTTCAAGCGGCCGGGCAAGCCCTCCGACCATTTTCCGGCGCCCTACCCCAACCCGCAGGCGGCCGCCGCGGCCATCGGCGCGGCGCCGCCCGACCTGTCGGTGATCGCCAAGGCACGCGGGGTCTCGCGCGGCCTGCTGTGGGGCCTGCTCGATTTCTTCACCGCCTACCAGGAGGGCGGGCCCGACTACATCCACGCGCTGCTGACCGGCTTCAGCGATCCGCCGCCCGGCGTCAGCGTGCCGCAGGGTACTTACTACAACCCCTATTTCGACAACGGCATCTCGCTGAAAATGCCGCCGCCGCTGTCGAACGACCAGGTCACCTATACCGACGGGACGCCACAGACGGTCGACCAGTACGCGCGCGACGTGGCCGCCTTCCTGATGTGGGCGGCGGAGCCGCACATGGTCGCGCGCAAGCGACTCGGCTTCGAAGTGGTCATCTACCTCGTCGTGTTCGCCGGGCTGATGTACGCCACCAAGCGGCGGGTGTGGGCAGGCATCGCCCACTAGCGGCGGGCGTCGGCAACGCCGGCGAAGAGGTGCTAGCGCGGGGCGTCATCGCGGAACCGGCGGCGATCGATGGGTGAGCTGACCGTACGACGCCTGCCCGGCAATCCCGTCATTCGGCCCGAGATGCTGCCCGGCGGCGACGGCGGCAACATCAACGGCCCCTCGCTGATCCGTGCTCCCGAGTGGCTGCCCGATCGCCTGGGCAACTACTACCTCTACTTCGCCCACCACAACGGCACCCATATTCGTCTCGCCTACGCCGAGCGGCTCGAGGGGCCGTGGACGGTTCACCGTCCGGGAACGTTGAAGCTCTCCGAGGCGCCCGGCTGCCGCGGCCACATCGCCTCGCCGGACGTCCACGTGGACGAATCCGCCCGGCAGATCCGCATGTACTTCCACGGTCCCTCGCGCAGCCGACGCGGACAGTATTCGTACGTGGCCTTGTCCGCCGACGGGCTTCGCTTCGCTGCGCGCGATGCGATGCTCGGGCCGTTCTATTTCAGGGCGGTGCGCTGGCAGGCTGGCTGGCTGGCCATGGCCAAGGGCGGCCAGCTCTACGCCTCGCCGGACGGATTGTCGCCGTTCGGCGCGGTCACACCTGCGCCGTTTGCCATGACCGATCCGCGGGGCAATGCTCCCGGCGATCTGCGTCACGTCGCCTTGCAGCCGCGCGACGACGGCTTCATCGTCTACTACACCCGCATCGGCGATCGGCCGGAGAGCATCTTGCGCGCCAGGCTCGAGTGGCCCGCTGCCGGCGGGCCATGGCGGGCCGGCCCGCCCGAACACGTCCTTGGTCCGCGGGAAGTCTGGGAAGGGGCCGGACTGCCGCTGACCGTCTCGCGGGCGGGCCCGGCGGGCGGAGCGGAGAATGCGGTACGCGACCCGGCAATCTTCGTCGAGGACGGGCGCGTCTACCTGCTCTATTCGGTTGCCGGCGAATCCGGTATCGCCATTGCCGAAGTGCACGATTGAGCATCGCCTTCGCCGGGAGGGGCCATGCCAGGCGTCTTCGTGATCCATCACATGAAACGAAGCGGCGGCCATGCCGTCATCGAATGGATCGTCGACAACATGTCCGGTGCCGCATTCGTCAACAACGCGGTTCCCGTCCAGCCGATCCTGGCGGGGCGGCGGCCGGTGCCGCAGCACGCGCCGCCGTTCGCCGAGTGGCTGGCCGAGCGTCGACGGCGCGGTATCTTGCCGAATACCGGTGCCGAGCCGGCGGCGCTGGTGGTCAGCCTGGAGGATCAGGAGCTGCGCGTGCAGCCGTTCGAACACGCCGGCGCCCGTCGGCTGGTGCTCGTGCGCCACCCGCGCAACCTGTTCGCAAGCCGCATCAGACGGGCCGCGGCAACTCCGCTGCTCGCCTATCGCCTTGACGATCGCGGTGTGCGCGAGCGGACGATCCGCGTCTGGAAGGAGCACGCGCGCGCAGCGTTGGCGCCGGCCGGCGGCGAACCGCTGGCGATCTTCTACGACGCGTGGCTGACGGGACGGGAATACCGGGCGAAGCTCGCGCAAGAGATGGGCCTTGCCACCTGCCGCGACCCGTCGCAGCGCGTGCCAAGCGAGGGCAGCGGCAGTTCGTTCGGCGGCGGCGAGGTGAACGCCGTCGACCTCCAGCGGCGGGCCGACCTCCTCAGCGAGGCGGAAAAGCCGATTCTCGCCGCGATCATGGCCGACCGCGAAATGAGTGAACTTGCCGCCCAGATCGCGGCGGAAGTCACCCGGCTCGCCGCCCTGCCGGCGCGGGCCGACAGGCTAGCCGAGTAGGCGGCCTCGTTGACGCCCGCCGCGGTTGCTGAAATGGCTGTTGGCATCGATCCTCTGGATGAAGCAGTCGGGCGCGATGCTCTGCCATGACTTTCGGACCATCTTCGTGCACGTGCCCAAGACCGCCGGGCAGAGCATCGAGACGGTGTTTCTCAACAAGCTCGATCTTACCTGGCAGCAGCGGGCTCGGCTTCTGCTCAGGCCCAATCGCGACCCGAAAATGGGACCGCCACGGCTTGCCCATCTCTACGCCGACGAGTACGTCGCCTGCGGCCATGTCAGCGCGGCGGACTTTGCCCGCTATTTCAAGTTCGCGGTGGTGCGCAACCCGTGGGCGCGGGCGGTGTCGGAGTACAAGTTCGCCTATCAGCCGCGCGGCATCGCCTTCGACATCTTCCTCAACGAGGTGATCGGGAAGGGACGCGGCGTCGTCGAGCAGCGCCACGTCGATCCGCAGAAGCGTTTTGTCTGCGGCGAGGATGGCGCGCTGCTGGTCGACCGGGTGCTGCGCTACGAGTCGCTCGCCGACGAGTTTCCCGCGGTCAGCCACACGATTTTCGGCAGGGTCGAGGCGCTGCCGGTGATCAATGCCGGCCGCGACCGCGCCGACTACCGCAGCTTCTACAGCCACGCCGGCCGGCGCTTCATCGCGGAAAGCTATCGCGACGACATCGAGACTTTCGGCTACGAGTTCGACAGCGGCTGAAGGGAGACGCACCATGCCCGATTTCCACATCTACATCGGCTACCGCACGCTGTCGTCGTGGTCGTTGCGCGGCTGGATGGCCCTGAAGAAGGCGGGCGTGCCGTTCGAGGAGACGCTGATCCGCTACCGGCTGCCGGCCGACAAGGAGAAGCTCACGGCGTTGTCGCCGTCGGGCCGGGTGCCGCTGCTCGTCCACCGGCGCGACGGCGGCGAGGTCAAGGTGTGGGAGTCGCTGGCGATCGGCGAGTATCTCGCCGAGCTGTTTCCGGCCGCGCGGCTGTGGCCGGAGGACCCGGAGGCGCGTGCCCACGCCCGCGCCATCGCGGCCGAGATGCATTCCGGCTTCCGGCCGCTGCGCCGGCACCTGTCGATGGCTCTGCTCGAGCACCATCCGGGGGTCGGGCTGCACGAAGAAGGCGTCGCCGCCGACATCGCCCGCATCGAGGCGATATGGGGCGAATGCCGCGAGCGCTGGGGCAAGCACACCGGCCACCCCTACCTCTACGGCCACTTCACCGTCGCCGATGCCATGTACCTGCCGGTCGCCACCCGCTTCCGCACCTACATGCCGCACCTCATGCCCGAGGGCATGATCTACGTCGAGGCGGTACTCGCCGACCCGGACTTTCTCGAATGGCAGGCGGCGGCGGAGAACGATCCGCCGCCGGAGCCGCTGCCGACGTGAGCCGGGCGCGCGTGGTGGTGATCGTGTCGTGCGATTGCGCTAGGGTCGGGCCACGGCGATCGACCGGCGGCAATCGGCCATAGCCGGCAAACCATTCCATAGGCGCGCGGGAAGGCGCCGGACATCGGAGAGACCCGTCATGACACGTACGAACCGTCTGCTCCTGCCGCTGGCCGTCGCGCTGGCGCTGCCGCTCGCGCCCGGCGGCGCACTGGCCGCCGACGCGGTGCCACAGAACGATCTCCTCAACGCCACCCTGTGGGTCGACAACTCGGTCGAGTTCAAGGCCAGCGCGCTCGAGGCCTACCAGCTCGCAACCATGCGTCTCGATCAGGCACTCGCCGACAAGAACTGGACAGCGGCGAGCGAGCAGACCGGCGACTATCAGAACCTGCCGCCGGCAGTGATCCTCGACCTCGACGAGACCGCGATCGACAACGGTGCCTACGAGGCATGGCTGATCAAGACCGGCAAGAACTACTCGGGCAAGACGTGGGCGGCCTGGGTGGCGGCGGCGCAGGCGACGGCGGTGCCGGGTGCGGTCGACTTTACCAACTACGCCGACTCCAAGGGCGTCAAGGTGTTCTACGTCACCAACCGCACGGCCGACCAGGAGGCGGCGACGCGCAAGAACGCGGAGGCGCTCGGCTTCCCGATGGGCGGCGACGTCGATACCTTCCTGATGAACAAGGAGAAGGAGGGCTGGACGTCGAAGAAGGGTAGCCGGCGCGCGTTCATCGCGCAGAACTACCGCATCCTGCTCCTGATCGGCGACAACTACGGCGACTTTTCCGACGACTACGGCGGCTCGGAGGCCGACCGGCTGGCGTCGCTGCAGGCCAACATGGGTCACATCGGCCATGACTGGATCTTCATCGCCAATCCGGAATACGGCTCGTTCGAGTCGGCGCCGTTCCTGAGCGACTATTCGAAGTCGCCCGACCAACGGCGCCAGATGAAGATCGACGCGCTGCCGGCCTGGTCGGGGCCGCCGCAATAGCCGGCCGGTCAGCCAGGGCGCGGCAGTCCGGTGCCTTCAATCCACCGCCACCAGCACGTGGGCGGTCATCGCGAACACCTGAACGCCGTCCTGGTTGACCCCCGAGAACTCGGTGGTGATCAGGCCCATGCCGGGGCGGGAGCGCGACAGGCGCCTGCCGACGACGCGTCCGGAATAGGTGACGCGGTCGCCGGCATAGACCGGCTTCAGCCATCTGAGGTCGTCGAAGCCGGGCGACACGGCGAAGCGCGGGGCGGCCGGCCCGCGGCGGGCGAAGTGGTCGACCTGCAGGCGCATCATGGCGGCGGCGGTGTGCCAGCCCGAGGCGACCAGCCCGCCGAAGGCCGACCCGGCGGCCGCCTGTTCGTCGAGGTGGAAGGGCTGCGGGTCCCAGGCGCGGGCAAACGCCTTGATGCGCTCGGCGGTGAACTCGTAGGTGCCGATGGTGACGGTGTCGCCGACGGCGATGTCGTCGAAGGCGCTCACGGCCGCCGCCCGAACATGATGAGGTTGTCGAGCCACATCACCAGCTCGCCGTCGTGGTTCGTCACCTCGTGACGGAACTCCACCAGCCCGCGGTCGGGACGGCTGCGCGACGGCCGCAATCTGGTCACGGTCGAGCGGGCGGCGAGGGTGTCGCCCGGCCTGACCGGCTTCACCCATTTGAGCATCGCGATGCCGGGGGAGCCCATCGAGGCGGAATCGAGCAGGAAGGAATCGCACATCAGCCGCATGAAGATGGCGGCGACGTGCCAGCCGGAGGCGATCAGCCCGCCGGTGAAAGCCGCTTGCGGCGAGGCGGCGTCGAGATGAAACGGCTGCGGATCGAACTCGGTGGCGAAGGCGACGATGTCGTCGGCGCCGACCGTCCGGCTGCCGTGGACGATGGTCTCGCCGACGACGAAGTCCTCGAAATAGCGCATGCTCACACGTTGAACTTGAACAGCATGACGTCGCCGTCCTTGACGACGTAGTCCTTGCCTTCGTCGCGCGCCTTGCCGGCGTCCCTGGCCGCCTGCTCGCCGCCGAGGTCGACGAAATCGCCATAGGCGATGGTCTGGGCGCGGATGAAACCCTTCTCGAAGTCGGAATGGATGACGCCGGCGGCGGCGGGGGCGCGGGTGCCGACCGGCACAGTCCAGGCGCGCACCTCCTTCGGCCCGGCGGTGAAGAAGGTGATGAGGCCGAGCAGGGCATAGCCGGCGCGGATGAGGCGGTCGAGGCCGGGCTCGGCAAGCCCGATGGTGGCGAGGAAGGCCTTCTCGTCGGCCTCGGCCAGCTCTGCGATCTCGGCCTCGATCTTGGCCGCGATCGTCACGAAGCCGGCGCCCTCGGCCTCGGCAAGCTCGGCCAGCCGCTCCGAGTAGGCGTTGCCGGCGGCGGCCGAGGCCTCCTCGACGTTGGCAACATAGAGCACCGGCTTGGCGGTCAGCAGGTTGAGACCCTTGAAAGCCGCCTCGGCATACGCCGGTACGGCGGCCAGGCGGGCGGGCTTGCCGATCGACAACAGGTCGATCGCCGCCTCCATCAGCGTCACCTCGGCCCTGGCTTCTTTGTCGCCGCCCTGGGCGCGTTTGCTCAGCGGCGCCACCCGCCGCTCCAGACTCGCCAAATCGGCGAGCATCAGCTCGGTGTTGACCGTCTCGGCGTCGGCCGGCGGGTCGACGCGGCCCTCCACGTGGGTGACCTCGCCCTCGAAGCAGCGCACGACGTGGGCGATGGCATCGACCTCGCGGATGTGGGCGAGGAACTGGTTGCCGAGGCCCTCGCCCCTGGAGGCGCCGCGCACCAGACCGGCGATGTCGACGAAGCCGATGCGGGTGGGCACCACGTGGGCGGGCTTGACGATGGCGGCGATCCTGTCGAGGCGCGGATCGGGAACCGCGACCTCGCCGCTGTTGGGGGCGATGGTCGAGAACGGATAGTTCGCCGCCTGCGCGGCCGCCGTGCGGGTGAGCGCGTTG
>CAZSWL010000031.1:0-12469 GCA_964610725.1 uncultured Bauldia sp. | reverse complement strand
AATCTGGCGGTGGAGTTCGCCAAAACTGCCTTGGGCCAATGACTCCTGCGAGGTTAACTCGAGGAGTCAAGAATGGTTGACGATGAGCCTCATGTATTGGGCTCGGTTCATCCCGGTCGGGCGAATTTCCCAATCAAGGTTGCGGCCCGGGAACGGGCGGAACCGGGCAGGGCTGCCGGATGATGACGTTCCACAGCATCCTGTCGCCGCAGCCGCTGCACGTTGAGGCCGGCGAGCCGGATTTCTTCGGCGATCTCAACCTTGATCAGGTCGTTGCCGCTGTGGTGGCGGGACGAGCGCAGTACGACCTGACGTCGTTCTTTCACACGCCGCTGCACGACGTCGATACCATTCGCTATCGCCATGAAATCATGAGGGACCTCGAGGAGGAGCAGCTCCTCGCGGCCATCACCGCCTTTGCGCGCGACATGCGCAGCGTGCGCGATCATCTCACGACGGTCAGCAAGCTCCATCACCGACTTCAGAAGGATGCCTGGTTCCGGGACGCGGTCGAAATCTATTGTGCGGCGGTGCGGCGCCTGGCCGACGACCTAGCGACCGCGGACCTGAAATCACGCGGCTTTGCCGGACTGGGCGATTTCACCGCTGCCTATGTGCAATCC
The DNA here is from genome assembly GCA_964610725.1 of uncultured Bauldia sp. Classification (GTDB taxonomy): domain Bacteria; phylum Pseudomonadota; class Alphaproteobacteria; order Rhizobiales; family Kaistiaceae; genus JBBDMC01. The sequence goes on along the minus strand of CAZSWL010000031.1, from coordinate 11,846 downwards.
GAGCAGTTCGTGTCGTTGAGCGCGCAAGCGCGCCAGCTCAAGGCCGCCCTTGCCGACGTGGCCTACAGCATTCACATCAAGAATGGCCGGGTTACGCTGCGGAATTACCAAGCCGACCCCGATTACAGCGTCGAAGTTGCAGCAACCTTCGACAAGTTCAAACAGGGCACCGTCAAGAAGCGTGTGTTCAAGTTTCGCGATTCAGTCGACATGAATCATGTCGAGACGCGTGTCGTGGAGCTGGTCGCCAAGCTCTACGAGGACACGTTCGCAACCCTGGCCGCCTTCCGCGCCCGCAACGCCGACTTTGTCGACGAAACGATTCGCTCGTTCGACCGCGAGGTGCAGTTCTACCTCGCCTACCGCGAATATGCGGAGGCGCTCAAGCGGCAGGGCCTGGCGTTCTGCTATCCCGAGGTGCAAGCCGACACGAAGGACGTCCTGAGCAAGCAAGGCTTCGACATCGCCCTGGCCGCCAAACTCGCGGCTGAAAGGGAGCAGGTGGTCACCAACGATTTCCATCTCGCCGGCGACGAACGCGTTCTCGTGGTGTCCGGTCCGAATCAGGGGGGCAAAACCACCTTCGCGCGAACGTTCGGGCAGCTTCACTATCTCGCCAGCCTCGGCCTCCCGGTTCCAGGAATGGAAGCGCGGCTCACTTTGTTTGACCGGTTGTTCACCCACTTCGAGCGCGAGGAGAACATCGCCAATCACCGCGGCAAGCTGCAGGACGACCTTGTTCGCATTCACGCCATACTGACGAAGGCGACGCCGGACAGCATCATCATCATGAACGAGATCTTCACGTCGACCGCGCTGGAGGATGCCCTCTTTCTAAGCACCGAAATCATCACGCGCATCATGCAGCTCGACGTGTTGTGCGTGTGTGTCACCTTCATCGACGAGCTGGCATCGCTCGGCCCACAGACGGTCAGCATGGTGAGCACGGTGGTGCCGGACAACCCGGCGGTGCGAACCTTCAAGATCGTTCGCCGCCCTGCCGACGGACTCGCCTACGCAATGTCTGTGGCGCAGAAATACGGCCTCACCTACCGGCGCCTGCGGGAGCGCATGGCGTCATGAAGGCCTATCTGATGTTCAAGGATCGCGACTTCGACCTGCACGGGCCGCTGCCGCCGCAGGCGGAGGCGCTGATCCAGGACCTCGCGCTCGACACGCTATTCGACGCGATGGCCGGTGACGATGATTTTCTGCTGGAGGTGGTCGCCAAAGCGGTCCTCAGCAGCACCACCGATCTCGACACCATCCTGCATCGCCAGCACGTGCTGGCCGACTGCCTGAACAACAGCGAGGTCGTCAGGGCCATCTATTCGATCGCCATCGAGTCGCTCGGGGTCGAAAAGAGGGGTCACTGGAGTTTCTTCACACGAGACTATCCGAGCGGCGTTTTGTCCCGCTCGATCGAGCTGCTCGAGGGATATCTGCCGCTGTTGCGGCAGCTGCGTGAGATCGCCGAGCGGCACGTCGGCCAGTTCGATTCGGATGGGTTCAGGAAGCTGTTCGCAACGCTCCGTGCCGAACTGAGCGACGCCTATTTCGCGGAGGTCAATGCCCATCTCAAGGCGCTGCGTTTCAACGGCGGGGTGCTGATGAGCGCCGGTCTCGCCAAGGGCAACAAGGGAGCCGGCTACGTCCTGCGCCGGGCGGCGGACACAAGACCGGCGTGGATGAAATGGCTGCTCGGCCCGCACCCGGCCAGCTTCAGCTTCACAATCCACCCGCGCGACGAGGCCGGGTGGAAAAATCTCGCAGAATTGAAGGACCGCGGCATCAGTCTGGTGGCGGACGCACTCGGCCAATCGGCCGAGCACGTGCTGAGCTTCTTCCAGATGCTGCGAAGCGAGCTGGCGTTCTACATCGGCTGCATCAATTTGCATGAGCGGCTGGGCGAGATAGGGCAATCAACGACGTTGCCCGCGCCGGTCGCCATCGGCGAGCACAGACTGTCGGCACAGGGGCTGTACGATATCTGCCTGTGCCTGAGCCTCGGGCGAGGCGTCGTCGCCAACGACCTCAACGCCGACAACAAGGATCTCATCTTCGTCACCGGCGCCAACCAGGGTGGCAAATCGACCTTCCTGCGCAGCGTCGGGCTCGCGCAAGTGATGATGCAATCGGGCATGTTCGTCGGTGCCGAGTCCTTCTGCGCCGACGTCCGCGACGGCGTCTTCACGCATCACAAGCGCGAAGAGGACGCATCGATGACCAGCGGCAAATTCGACGAGGAACTTGCCCGAATGAACGGCATCGTCGAGACGCTGGGAAAGCACGGCATGGTGCTGTTCAACGAGTCGTTCGCCGCCACCAACGAACGCGAGGGCTCGGAGATCGCGCGGCAGATCGTCGGCGCGCTGGTTGAAAGCGGCGTCAAGGTGTTCTTCGTGACGCACATGTACCACCTGGCGCACGGCTTCTACGAGCGGCAAAGCGGGCGCTTCATGTTCCTGCGGGCGCAGAGACAGGAAGGGGGCGAGCGGAGTTTCAAGATCCTGGAAGCCGAGCCGCTGCGAACCAGCTTTGGAAAAGACCTCTACCGTCAAATTTTCACCGACGAGACCGACAGCGCGGACGGTGGCTGCGGCAAGGGCGGCGGTGCGGCCGACGCTGTGATCGTAGCCGCCCAGCAGCGGTAAACCGCCGAACTGGACTCGGCCGGCGAGCTGTCAGTCGGCGGTCTTCTGTCGGGCCCACCAGAGGGCCGCGGCGGCGCGGTCGCCGCGTCGCCGACGGGAAGCGGGCCCACGGACTGTGGAGCGGGCTCGCTCGCCGCCACTGGTGATCGCCGCCGGCGGAGGCTAGACAGACGGCGGACCAAAGATCGAGGTTCATTTGGGGGCCTCGTGTGGTGGCGGCCCACGGCGTCCGGGCATACCCGCGTCGCGCCTTGCCAATCTCCAGGAGGCATATCCCGTGTCCGGCTACCGGATTTCCTTTCAGCTCTACACCGCCCGCAAGTTTCCGCCGGTCGAGGCGCAATTGCCGATACTCGCCGAGATCGGCTACGACGTGGTCGAGCCCTACGGCGCCGCCTACCACAGCGACCCGGCCGGTTTTCGCGCCAGATGCGACGCCGTCGGCCTGCGCATACCCACTTGCCACATGCCGCTCGCCGACCTCGACGGCGACCGCGCCAGGCTGATCGATGTCGCCATGACGTTGGGCCTTGAAACCGTGGTCGTGCCGGTGGTCCCGGAAGATCAGCGGCCCGACGATGTCGCAGGGTGGAAACGGCTGGGCGCACGACTGGCCGAGCACGGCGAAGGGCTGAAGACGGCCGGCCTCGGGCTGGCGTGGCACAACCATACCTTCGAGTTCGTCAGGCTGTCCGACGGCTCGCGACCGATCGATCACGTGCTCGCCGGGACGCAGGTCAAATGGGAGCCCGATCTCGGCTGGCTGGCGCGGGGCGGCATCGATATCGCCGCCGAGCTCGGCCGGTTCGGCGGCAAGATCGTCGCCTTTCACATCAAGGATCCGGCGCCACAGGGGGTGACGGCAGAGGAAGGGTGGACCGAGGTGGGGGCCGGCACCGTCGACTGGCGGGCGCTATGGCCGGCGATGAAGCGCGCGGGCGGCGACATACTGGTGCCGGAACACGACAATCCGGGCGATTGGCAGCGATTCGCCCGAGCCTCCCTTCAGTTCATGCGTCACCTCGTCGGCGAGGGTTGAGATCAAATGGAACGCCAGGAAGCGCGTATCGGCGTCATTGGTTGCGGCGTCATCTCCGAGACCTATTTCACGTTGGCGCCTTTGTTCCGCGGCTTGCGCATCGTCGCCTGCGCCGACATCAACGCGGCGGCCGCCAAAGCCAAGGCAGACAAATACGCCGTCCGCGCTCTGTCCATCGACGCGTTGCTCAAGGATGACAGCATTGGCACCGTCATCAACCTGACCGTACCCGCGGCCCACTACGACGTGACCAGGTCGATTCTTTCGGCCGGCAAGCATGCCTATTCGGAAAAGCCGCTGGCGCTTACCGCCAAGGCGGCGAAGAAGCTCGTCGGCGAGGCCGACAAGCGTGGTCTCAAGCTCGGCTGCGCACCCGACACGTTCCTCGGTGGCGCCGGCCAGACCGCCCGCCGGCTCATCGACAAGGGCGCTATTGGCAGGGTGGTCGGCGGCACCGCCCACGTCATGAGCCATGGCATGGAGCACTGGCACCCCAGTCCGGCGTTCTACTACCAGCCGGGTGGAGGACCGATGCTCGACCTCGGACCGTATTACATCACCGCGCTGATCAACCTGCTCGGTCCGGTCACGACGGTCGCCGCGATGGCTGGTCAGGCCTTGAGCCGCCGGCTGGTCACTGCGGAGGGACCCATGCGCGGCAAGAAGATCAAGGTCGACACTGCGACCACAATCAACGCGATCCTGGAATTCCGTAGCGGCGCCCAGGTGACCGTCGCCGCCAGCTGGGACGTGTGGAAGCACGGCCATGCGAACCCGATCGAGCTCTACGGCACCGAAGGGTCCATGCTGCTGCCCGATCCCGACTTTTTCGGCGGCAGGATCGGCTACAGCAAGCGCGACGGCGACTACACCGAGGTCGATGCTGCGCTGGCTCCCTTCGGCGCCGAAAACTGGGGGACGGGCTCGCCGAGACGGGCGAACTACCGCATGCTGGGGGTCGCCGACCTGATTGATGCCGTACGCCGGCGTCGCGAGCCGCGCGGATCGGGGCGCCTCGCCGCCCATGCCGTGGAGATCATGGAGGCTACGCTCACGTCGGCCGAGACCGGAAAGTTCGTCAAGGTCACCTCAGAGGTGGAACGGCCAAGACCGCTCAGCGCCGGCGACGCCGCCCGCCTGGCGATGCCGCGGGCGGACGAGGCGCCATAGCGACCGATCGCCGGGGCGGACTAGACCCTCGACTTCTACTGGTCTGACCGGTAGCGTTACGATAGCAAACCCTGCGGTTCTCAATTGGTCCAAGCTCGCAAGAAGTTCGAAGAGATCGCCGAACATCTTGAGCTCGCGATTTTCTCGGGCCGGTTGTCGGTTGGCGACAGGATACCGTCCGAGCGCGAGCTAATGAACCAGTTTCGGGTCGGTCGGTCGACGGTGCGCGAAGCGTTGTTCACCTTGCAGCGCAAGGGGCTCCTCACCGCAAGGCCCGGCGCGGCCGCCCGCGTTTCGCGGCCCGACGCCGATACGCTCGTGTCCGAGTTGACCGGAGCGGCCCGGCACCTGTTGAGCCAGCCCCACGGGGTGCGTCAACTGCAGAATGCGCGTGCCCTGTTCGAGATCGGCCTCGCCCGCCACGCCGCCCAACATGCGACCGGCGAAGACATCGAGAAGCTGCGTCTCGCGCTCGAGGCCAATCGCACCGCCGACGATCAGCCAACATTCGAGCGCACCGACCTCGCCTTTCACTACACTCTGGCAATGATTGCCAACAATTCGATCTTCGCATCCCTCCATAACGCGCTGATGGCGTGGCTCGCCGAGCAGCGTTCGGTGTCGGCACGCGCCGGGGCGACACGATCGGAGATCTTCGAGCAGCACCGTGCGATCTTCGAGGCCATCGAGGCCGGCGACGTCAGCGCCGCAGAGAATGCGATGGAGAGCCACCTGGCGACCGTCGCGCGCTACTATTGGCTGGCAATGAGTCCGTCCGCCCGTATCGAGCCGGCAGGAGTGCGGCCTACCCCATGAAGACGCCGCCGTTTACGTCGATGATCGTGCCGCACATGTAGCTGGCAGCCTCCGAGCACAGGAAGGCAATCGGCCAGGCAACTTCCTCCGGCTGCGACATGCGCCGCACGGGGATGCGCGTCAGATCGACCGGCTGCCCCTTCATCATCGGTGTGTCGGTCGAAGCCGGTGCGACGCCGTTGACGAGGACGTTTTCGGGGGCGCCCCGTTGGGCGAGCCACTTGACGGTTGCGTGGAGGCCCCCTTTCGACGCGGTGTAGTGGGCGCTGGCAATCAGCCCACCCATCTTGCCGGCCAAAGACCCGACCAGGACGATCCGGCCCCAGCGTCGCGCCGCCATTCCGGTCATCACCGCCCGCGCCGCGTCGATCGCGCCACGCAGGTTCACCGCCAAGACACGATCAAAGACCTCGTCCCATTCCGGTGCTCGCCAATCGTCCCACGGGCAAACGGCGGCGAGATAGACCATGATGTCGACCGGGCCTGCCGTGGCCACCACCTCCTCGACCGCCGACCGCGAACTCACGTCACAGGCCAAGGCCTGCACGTCGACTCCGTCAGCCTCCAGCCGCGCGGCCACCTCGCTAGGGGCGGTCAAATCGGCAAGGACCAGCCGGGCGTTCAAAGAGCCAAGCACCACTGCCGTGGCGCTGCCAATGCCGCCACCAGCACCAAAAACGAGTGCGGTTCGCTCGCTCAGATCGTAGCGGCCGGGAGGCATCTCCACGCACCTATCAGACCAACATCCCCGAAACTTGACCGGGCCAGTTCGAAAAATGCAAGCCAAAATAAGACATGGACCTGCGTGGACATGACCCGGAAGCCCGTCATACCATTCAACGGTTGGGGCCTCTGATCCCGAGAGCTCCACAAGCGGGAGGAACTACCGATGAACCATCGCGTAACCCTTGTGGCGGCGGCATGCCTGCTCACTGGTCTGACAGGCGCTAGGGCGGCCGACGACATCGTTGCCCAGGCCAAGGCCGATCTGGTCATCTACGCTGGGCCGCAGAACGAGTGGCGGGGTCCGACAAGCTCGCCCAAGCCCGTGCCCGGCAAGCACATCGTTTACCTGTCCAACGACGAAAATAACGATGCGTCAAAGGCATGGGGCGTTGCCATCCAGCAGGCCGGCGCCAAGATCGGTTGGCAGGTGACGATCATCGATGGCAAGGCGACCCCGGTCGGGTGGATCAACGGATTCAACCAGGCGATCGCGCTCGGTGCCGACGGAATCATCACCTCGGCCGACGCAGCCAGCTTGCAAGAGCCGATCCAGGAGGCTGCTGCCAAGCACATTCCGGTCGTCGGCATCCACGCCGCCGCCCTGCCCGGACCAAACGAGAAGCTCGGGCTGTTCACCAACATTCAGCAGGACCCGCGCGAGATCGGCAAGGCGCAGGCCGACTGGGTGATCGCCGATTCCGACGGCAAAGCGAGGGTGGTGGTTACCAGCCACAATGAGTTCGCCATCGCCGAGACGAAGTCGCGGGCAACCGAGGCCCGACTCAAGCAGTGCAGCGGTTGCACCGTGCTCGAATACGTCAGCTCGCCGATCGCGGAGGTGGCGCAACGCCAGCCGCAACTGGTGACGTCGTGGGTGCAGAAATACGGGACCCCCCTCTACATCACCGCGGTCGCCGACTACACGCTCGACTTTCAGGTGCCTGCCCTGCGCAGCGCCGGCGTCGATCCGAAGGCCGTCAAGTTGGTCGGCGCCGACGGTCAGGCCTCGGCCTACGAGCGGATTCGTTCGGGCGAATACCAGGTGGTGACCGTCTCCGAGCCGGTCGAGATGCAGGCCTACCAGGCCGTCGACGAAATCAATCGCGCCATCCAGGGGCAGCCGCCGAGCGGATTCGTCCAGGCCCCGTACCTGGTGACGCCGGACAACGTCAATGCCGAAGGCGGGGACAAGAACGCTTTCATCCCGACCAACGACTACAAGAAACACTACCTCGCGCTGTGGGGCGTATCGGAATAGGTTGGTTCGAGGGCGATCACCATCCGGCGGGCGCGCTACGCATGGACGACGACAAGCCGGAGGCCGCGGTCCTTCTCAGGGCCCGCGGCCTCAGCAAGCGTTTTGGTGGGACGCAGGCACTGGCCGACGTCGAGCTGACGGTGCGAGCAGGCGAGATTCATGCGCTGCTGGGTGAAAACGGCGCCGGCAAGTCCACCCTGATCAAGATCCTCGCCGGTATCTATGTGGCCGACGAGGGAACCATCGATGGCCCGAGCGGACAGGCTCTGCCGGGGCATCCGGTTGCCGGTCTCGCCTTCGTTCATCAGGACCTCGGACTGGTCGACACGATGACGGTCGCCGAAAACATCGCCATCGGAACGTCGTACGCCCGCGCCGGCCGCTGGCTGATCGATTGGCGAACGACCGAAGAACGGGCGGTGCGCGCGCTCGATGTCATGGGTTGCGCTGTCGGCTCGGGTGATCTTGTCGGCAGGCTCTCGGCGGCCGAGAAATCCATGGTGGCGATCGCACGCGCGATCGCGATCGAGGCGCGCATTCTGGTGCTCGACGAGCCGACGGCGACCCTGCCGGAGGTCGATGTCGCGCGCCTTCACGAAGTGCTGCGTCGCTTGCGCTCGCGCCGCCTCGGGATCATCTACGTCACTCACCGTCTGGACGAGGTGTTCAGGGCGGCGGACAGGGTGACGGTGCTGCGCGACGGGCGAGTGCGGTCGTCGCGGCCGGTCGGTGAAACCACGCCGCAGGATCTTGTCGAGGACATCGTCGGGCGGCGGATCGAAGATATGTTTCCGAGGTCATTGCGCCCGCCTGGCGAAGTGGTGCTCAGGGTCACCGACTTGCGCTCGCGGCACGTCGGCCCGGTCAGCTTCTCGGTTTGCGAAGGCGAAGTGGTCGGTCTGGTCGGCCTGCGCAGCGCCGGCCACGACGTAATCGGCCGGATTATCGGCGGGGCGATTCCCGCTCGTGGCGGCACCATCGAGCTTGGCGGCGCGGAGCTCTTGCTCGACGACCCGGGCGACGCGATCAACGCGGGCATCGGGCTGGTCTCCAGCAAACGAGCCGAAGAAGGTATCTGCGCGGGGCTCGCCGTCCGGGAGAACCTGTTTCCCGACCCGGAACTGGCAGGATTGAAATTCGTCGGCACCACCACCGAAAAAGATCAGGCCGTGCGAACGCTGGACGCGTTTCAGGTGCGTCCGCGCGAGACCGAGCGGCCGATCGCCACCCTATCGGGCGGCAATCAGCAGAAGGTGGTGATCGCCCGCTGGCTCGGTATCGGCCGGCGCCTGCTCGTTCTTGAGGAGCCCACCACAGGGGTCGACGTTGGCGCCAAGGTCGAGATCTACCGGCTGCTGCACAAGGCGCTCGCCAACGATCTCGCTGTGCTGCTGGTCTCGTCCGACTTCGAAGAGGTCGCCGGGCTGTGCGACCGGGCGCTGGTGTTCAGCAGGGGCAAGGTCGTCAGCGAGCTGCCACGCGACTCCCTGTCGATCGCCGAGCTGACGGCGCTGGCCTCCGGCGGAGTCATGTAGGCCGTGCACGCGCTCGTCCGCCTGATTTCGAGCTGGGGATTGTTGATCCTGCTGGTCGCGCTCGTTCTTCTGTTCACGGCGCTCAAGCCGAATACCTTCCCGACCGCGTTCACCTTCACATCGGTTGCCAACAACCGCTCCATTTACGCGCTCGCCGCATTGGCCGTCATGATTCCGATGACCGCCAACCAGTTCGACCTGTCGGTCGCCGGCATGCTCGGCATCTCCCAGATCCTGGCCATCGGCCTGCAAACCGAGCAGCACTTGCCGTGGTGGGTCGCCTGCCTGATCGTCCTGCTCATCGGCGTCGTCGTCGGCATCGTCAACGGCATTGTGGTGACGCGCATTCACATCCACTCGTTCATCGCTACCCTTGGCACCGGTTCGATCCTGCTGGGCACCCTGCAGTGGTACACCGAAGGCCGTCAGGTGGTCGGCACCGTCGCTCCGGAATTCATAAGCCTGTCGGGGCGGGTGGGCCCGGTTCCATTCGCGCTCCTCTATGTCCTGATTATCGGCGTTGTGCTGTGGGTAACCTTCGAGTACCTGCCGTTCGGCCGCAAGCTCTATGTCCTCGGCGAGAATCCACGTGCGGCCGAACTCAACGGCATCTCGGCGCCACACTACGTGACCATCGCCTTCGTCATGGGCGGCCTGGTGTCCGCTTTCGCCGGCCTGGTTCTTCAGGCCCAGTTGCGGGTCGGACAAAGCACCGTCGGACAGGAATTCCTGCTGCCGGCTTTCACCGGCGCCCTTCTCGGGGCTACCGCGATCAAGCCCGGACGGACCAACGTCTGGGGCACGCTGATCGCAGTGGCAATCCTGGCCGTCACCGTCGCCGGGTTGAACCAGCTCGGCGCGCCGTTCTTCGTCGAACCGCTGTTCAACGGTTTCATGCTGATCATCGCCGTCGGCCTGTCGGTCACGGCGGCAAGGCGGCGTGACCGGATCGCCAGCGAACGCTGAGAGGACCAATGCCCGAATTCCCCATCGTCGACGCCCACGTCCACCTTTACGACCCCGGCAAGATCACCTTCCCGTGGATGAAGAACGTACCCAAGCTCGATCGGTCCCACCTGCCGGCCGACTTCGACCGCCTGAGCGAGGGCGTCGCCGTCGAGGCGATCGTGTTCGTGGAGGTCGATGCCGGGCCGGGCGAGTACATGCAGGAGGTCGAGTGGGTCAGCAGTCAAGCGGCGAGCGAGCCGCGCTTGCGCGGCATGGTCGCATCGATACCGCTGGAGAAGGGAGAGGCGGCTGCGGCCGACCTCGACACATACGCCAAGGTCCCTCTGGCGCGGGGAGTGCGCCGCCTGATTGAGCGCCACGTCGAGGAGCCCGGCTGGTCGCTGCGCGACGACTTCGTCAGCGGTGTGCGGCTGCTGCCGCGCTACGGATTCACTTTCGATCTGTGCTTCTATCATCCGCAGCTGGGCGAGGTAACCGAGCTGTGCCGCCGCTGCCCCGAGGTCCGCTTCGTCATCGACCATATCGGCAAGCCCGGAATCCGCGACGGCCTGGTCGAACCCTGGCGACAACAGATGCGTGAGATCGCCCGCTTGCCGAACGTCATGTGCAAGATCTCCGGCGTGGTCACCGAGGCCAATCATGCCAGTTGGACGGAAGCCGAGGTCACGCCCTACATCGCGCACGTCATCGAGTGTTTCGGGTTCGACCGGGTGATGTTCGGCGGCGACTGGCCGGTGTCGGAGCTCGCCATCAGCTACCGGGGCTGGGTGGGGCTAGTCGACAAAATCGTCGAAGGCGCGTCGCAGGCGGAGCGCCGCAAGCTCTTCCATGACAACGCTGCCGCCTTCTACGGCCTGTGAAGGGCGCCGGCCATGGCGATCTACCCGCACAGCAAGACTGACCGCCGCGTTTCTCCGGCGGTGCTCGAAGAGGTCGTTGCCGCCACTTTCGCCGCCTGCGGCATGAGCGATCACGACGCCGGGTTGCTGGCCGCCTCGCTGGTGCATGCCGACCGGCGGGGCATCCATTCGCACGGCGTCCTGCGGGTTCCCGACTACGTCAAGAAGCTGACCAGCGAGGGCGTTGACTCACGCGGGCGTCCGTCGGTGGTGTCCGAACGCGGTGCGGCAATCGTCGTCGATGGCGGCAATTCGATGGGGCAGATCGGCGGCACGTTTGCGATGGAGCGCGCGATCGCGCGCGCGCGCGAAGTCGGTATGGCGCTGGCGGCGGTGCGCGGCTCGAACCACTGCGGAGCGATGGACTGGTACACGCTGATGGCCGTGGGTGCTGACATGATCGGCATAGCCGGCACGAACGCCCTGCCGACCATGGCGCCATGGGGCGGCATCGACAAGATCGTCGGCATCAACCCCCTGTCGATTGCCTGTCCGTCGACCGAGGAGCGGCCGTTCGTGCTCGACTTCGCCTTTGGTGCGACCGCGCACGGCAAGATCCGCGTCTATCATCAGAAGAACAGCCCAATCCCGGAAGGCTGGGCGTTCGATGCGGCGGGTGATCCGACCACCGACGCCGGCGCGGCTCTCGACGGCCTGATCCAGCCGATCGGCCAACACAAGGGCGTCGGGCTCGGCATGGCGATCGGCATCCTGTCGAGCCTCCTGTCCGGCGCCGCTTACGGCAGCGAACTCGGCAACATGACGGATGGACCGACCGCC
>CAZSWL010000030.1:0-4133 GCA_964610725.1 uncultured Bauldia sp. | reverse complement strand
ACGGTGAAATCTGCCACCGGCCCGACAACACGATTCCATCGAACGAGCCTGCTCTCGGGCCAGCTTTGGTCAGATATCGCTGGTGTGGTGCAACGTGTCACCAGGGGCCGGCAATGTGAACTGGAAGATGGCGCCATGGGGCTTCGCATCGTTGGCCCAAAGTCGTCCGCCATGCGCCTCGATGATGGTGCGGCAGATCGATAGGCCGATCCCCAGACCGCCCGACTTTGTCGTGTAGAACGCATCGAAGACACGTTCGAGGCCCTCTGCGCCAAGGCCGGGGCCGGTGTCCTCGACGGCCAGCACCACGCTATCCTGGTCCACCAACGCGGTCCGAACAGTCAGTTGCCGTGGCCGGTCCCCGACATCGTGCATCGCTTCCACCGCGTTGAGCACCAGGTTCAGCACCACTTGCTGCAGTTGCACGCGATCTGCCTCGACGAGCGGGTTGTCATCGGCCAGATCCATATTCAGTGTCACCCGGCCGTTCTGGAGTTCCCGCGTGGAGAGCGATATCACTTCGTTCGCAGCTTCGTTGAGATTCACCGCCTCCATGAAGGTGTCGCGCTTGGCATAGAGCGCCCGCAATCGCGAGACGACCTCGGCCGCACGTTTGGCGTCTCGCAGAGTCCGTCGGACTGTTTCCTCTGCGCCCGCAACGTTCGGCGGATTTGCCCCGAGCATTCTCAAGCCGGTGCTGGCATTGGTGACGATGCCGGCGAGTGGCTGGTTCACCTCATGGGCGATCGAAGCCGTCATGGCGCCGAGTGTACTGACTCTCGAGACATGCGCTAGTTCGGTCCGCAACTCGGTCAGTGCCTCGTCTGCGAGCCGACGATCGGAGATGTCCTGAATGGTTCCGAGACATTCCACGCGTCCGACAGCGTGGTCTATGATCCGGGCCACGGTGCGGAGATACTTGATCCTCCCATCCGGCATCCGCAGCCGGATCTCGTAGTCGAGGTTGTTAATCCCCGCCAGCGCGGCGGCCTGCTTCTCGGCCAGCAGCGGCAAGTCGTCGGGGTGCACCGCCGCGCCGACCTGAGCGAGCGTGACGGTTGAGCCCCGCTCGAATTCGAAGATGCGGTATAATTGGTCCGAGAATCTCACTTCGCTGGTGTCCAGCCACCATGAAAAGCTTCCAATGGCGCTCAACCGCTCCCCTTCCGCAAGGAAGGCCTCGCTGCGTTGCAGCTTCTCCTCCGCGCGCTTTCGATCCTCGATATCCGTGTTGATGCCGTACCACTTGACGACCGCTCCGCTGCCGTCTCGCAGTGGATTGGCACGGAAGATGAACCAGCGATAGTTGCCGTCTGATCCAAGCAGCCTGGCTTCGCACTCGGTGCCGCCACCGCTCTCCCGCGCCCGCTGCCAGGCGGCGTCGAACTGCGGCTGGTCGTCGGGGTGCAGGGCCGACGTCCAGGCCCAGCCTTCGAGTTCCTCAGGTGTCCTGCCGACGTAATCGATATAGGCCTTGTTGAAGAAGTCACCGGTACCGTCGGGCCGGGCAGACCATGCCAGTGCAGGGATGGTGTCGACCGTCGTCTTCAGGCTGCTTTCGTTCGCCGCAACGGCCTCTTCGGCCTTTTTTCGATCATCGATGTCGGTCATCAGGCAGTACCATCGGGCGATCCGACCTTCGGCGTCCCGGGCGGGGAGGCCGCGCACCTGAAACCATCGATATTCGCCGTCAAAGCGCCTGAGCCTCGTCTCGGTGTCGATCGGACGGCCTGACGAGAAGCATCGTGTCAGAAGGGCGACATGGTGTGCCACGTCATCCGGATGAACCGTGCCGTTCGTGGCCCAGTTCCTGAATTCCTCAAGCGTCTGGCCAAGGTATTCGAGAAAGGGTGCATTGATGTCTTCGGCGACACCGTCCGCGTCAAAGATGGCAACGAGCCCCGGGATCGTGTTGACGACAAGACGCAATTGAGTGGCACTCTCGTGCAGGGCGTCCTCGGCCCGCTTCCGGTCGTCGATGTCGATCAGCAGACCATACCACCGGATGATCTTGCCGGCGGCATCCCGCAAGGGATTGTTCCGGACCACGAACCAGCGATAGACGCCGTCGAAGCGTCGGATGCGCGTCTCGTGGCTGCTCGGTCCGTCCTGAGACATGAAGGTCCTGAAATATACCTGCGTGCTTTCGCGTTGATCGGGATGAACCATCTCGGTGCTTACCCAATCTTGCAGGACCTCAAGGCTCACGCCGACGTAGCTCAACAGCTGTTGATTGGCGGAAACGATGCCCTGGGAAGGAGAGACCACGATGATGCCCACGGGAAGCGTATCCAGCATCAGCCGAAGTTCGCGCTCGCTGGCGGCGACTGCGCTCTCAGCGCGTTCACGGTCGTCGACGTCCGTCAGAACCGAGTACCAACGAACCAATTGTCCACTTGCGTCCCGTAGGCCCAGGTTCCGAGCCTCGAACCAGCGATAGGTCCCATCAAAGCGTCGCAGTCGAAATTTGAAACCGGCGGCGACGCCAGTCGCAATCATGACACCGAACGCTTCCTGCAAGTTCGGCAGGTCGTGAGGATGGATCAAACCGGCGGTGGACCATTGCTGCATGACCTCGAGCGGTTGGCCGAGATACTCGAGCAACTGCCGATTGGCTCCAGCGACATCTCCGGTCGGTTCAAAGATCGCGATCCCGGCCGGAATACTGTCCACGATGAGGCGGGAGCGCTCCTCCGCCTCGCGCCGGTCAGCGACCTCACGCTGCAAACGCTCATTCGCTTGAGCAAGCTCGGCGGTCCGGTCGGCCACCCGCTGGTCAAGCTCGAGTGCGATCCGCTTTTGCGCGTCGAGGAGCTGAGCCTGCTGCAATGCCACCGTCGCCTGGTTCGCAGCGACGTTCAGCAGCAACCTCTCGGTTTCGCTGGCGAAATCCACGCGACGCGAGCCGGCGACTATGGTGCCGATCTCCCCTTGCAGCCCCATTCGCACAATCGCAACCGAAAAATCACCGGCACCGGTGCTCACGCGCCCGCCCAGCGGCCAGAGCGAGACATTGTCGCCGAAAGAGCCAACCAGCGCCCTGCCGATCTCGTCAGGCTGAAAGGTCGCTACGAGCGATTGGGTGAACCGGACCGCGTCGGCGATATCGAGATTGCTCTGGGTGAGGAGCACGTAGACGAAATCGAGGCCGAGCATCACCAGCAGCACATCGAGCAACGTGCCGACGACATTCGACGGATCGGCGCCCGTCCACATGGCCGGCAGCGCCGTGAGGCCGATCAGGTCGTTTATGACTCTTTGAAGGTCCTTGACCTGTTCCACCGGTTCGAGCGCGACCATGTCAGGGCGGCCGGGAGGCCGATGTCGTGCGCCGCGCCTTGAGTTCAGCGAGAAATTGCGCCGGCGGCACATAGAAGGGGTTTTCCTGGAGCACGCCGCCGATGATGATGATGGGGTGCGTCCGCACGATGTCGATAACTGTTTGGCCGTCGAACTTGGCCAAGTCATAGACGCAGATCACCACATCAGGATGCCTGATCCAGAGGTCGTTCACGCGGGACTCGAACTCAATGAGGTCATCTATATGGGCATGCCCTTCCGCAGCGGCCCACTCCATCTCGCAAACGAACCGCCCGACGCGGCCCTCCGCCCGCGTCTCCATGGCCAATTGCTCGAACACTTTCAGCATTCGATCCTGATCGAAACGGCCGTCTCGAAGATAAACGTCGGTGCTGGAGAGCACCTCGAGCTCACCTCTGTCCTCAGCGCCATCAACGTCGATCCCCGCCTCGACCATTCGATGGCGATGGCTGTCATGTTCGCCGGGGCTTACGACATGAACCGCTTTGTCTCGACACACCAACCCGTCCTTCATGAATGGCAGCAGGACGCGATACCGTTCGTCCTCGCTGTGGAAGAACGCGCAGACGTGCCGCACGTCTCGCAGTTCCGATCCTGCAAGACGGATTGGCGGGACATTCGTTTTCGTCGCGTTCACGGTCACCTCCCCGGGGCTGGGTGCACGCCACAACCGGCGTCAACGTTCGAGACCGAGCCTCGTTGCGCCGTCGACGAGATCCACCAACGAGCGGGCATGCATCTTGCGCATCACGCGGCCCCGATGCGCTTTGACGGTGATCTCGCTGATGCCTAGCTCGAAGGCAACCTGCTTG
>CAZSWL010000029.1:0-3994 GCA_964610725.1 uncultured Bauldia sp. | reverse complement strand
GCGAACGGCGGCGATGGTGGCCGCAAAATGCGCCGCGCCCCCATCGTCGAGGTCGTCGCGGTCGACCGAGGTCACCACCACGTGGTTGAGGCCGAGCTTCGCCGTTGCGTCGGCGACCCGCTCCGGCTCGCCGCGATCGAGCGGCCGGGGGATGCCGGTGCGCACGTTGCAGAAGGCGCACGCGCGCGTGCAGGTGTCGCCCATGATCATGAAGGTGGCGTGCAGCTTCGACCAGCATTCGCCGATATTGGGGCAGCCGGCCTCCTCACACACGGTGACCAGTCCGTGCTCGCGCACGATCCTGGTGGTCTCGCGATAGACCGGCGAGCCCGGCGCCTTGACCCGGATCCACGCCGGCTTGCGGGCCACCGGCGCATCCGGCCGATGCGCCTTTTCCGGATGACGCGGCCTCGTCGCCGCCTCCGAGATCGTGTCGAGGATGGTCGTCATGTCGCAGTCCGTCGCGCGGCGGTTTCCCGCCATTGCCATGAACATATAGGATTTCGGCGGCGCTACCCCCGCCCGAAATGCATGGCGGCGATGCCCGCCGGAGCTAGACCGGCCGCCGGCCGCGGATGACGCGCCACAGCCAGATCAGGATGATCGCCCCGATCGCCGCCACCACGAGTTGCGCAATCCATCCGTTCGGCGCGATCACGCCGAACACCCGCAGCACCGCGTTCAGGACCAACGCTCCGGCGATGCCGAGCACGATATTGGCGATGATGCCCATGTCGCTTTCGGTCACGCGCTCGGCGATCCACCCTGCAATGCCGCCGATGATGATCGCGCCGATCCAACCCACTCCGTGCATGTCTCTCACCTATCCGTCAGACAATGATCCGCGCGATGATCAGGACGATGATCGCGCCAACGATCGAGATAATCACCTGTTCGAGAAACGGGTTGCCGAGGTTGAGCTTGATGTTGAGCTGCTGCGCCAGGAAGCCGCCGACCACCGACCCGATGAGACCGGCGACCAGCCAGCCGAGCAGATTGCCGGCGCCGCCGACGATGAGGCTGGCAACCGCCCCCGCGATCAGGCCGATGATGATCCAGGCGACGATCGATTTCGCTTGCTCGCTCATGGAGCCTCCTCCCCCGACATCGACCGCTGCCACGGCCGCATCTGACCAGTGTAGCGCCGAATCGACCGCGGCCCCAAGTCGGCCGGCCTCAGGCGGGCGCCGGTTCGCTGCGACGAACGCGCGCGCCCAGCGTGCGCGCCAGCGCGCCCACGCCGAACAGCAGGATGATGGCGGCGAGCACCGCCCCAGCCCAGGGGATCAGCCAGATCAGCGCGACGATGATGGCGCCGACGACGAGCAGAATGAAGGCGCGGACATTGCCGAGCGGCGCCTGGCCGCGCACGAAGATGCCGCTGGCGATACCCGCCGCGGCGACCGCGTGTCCGAACACGACGAGCGGCGGCAGGATGAGCAGGATGGCGATGCCGGCGGTGATGCCGACCACCGTCGCCATCACCACCACCGCGATGGCCGGGATGAGGACGGCGGTCACCAGACCGATGAGGAAGCTCGATCCCGGCCGCAGGCGCACATGGTCGGTGGCGGTGGCGAACACCCGCCCGCCGAACAGCATCAACACCACCCCGGCGATGATCGTCCCCGCCGCGACCAGCGCGGCAAAGACGGCCGCCCGCGCCCATGGCGAGATCGGCCACCACCATTGCGGCGGCGCCAGCCGGAGCGTCTGCCCGGCGATAACCGCGGCAGGGTCGATTTGCGGCGCGACCGGCGAGCGCACGGTGAGATCGCCGCCGATGCGGGCGGGTGCGCCAATGATGACCTTGCCGGCCTGGACGTCGACCGAGCCGTCGATACGGGCGTTGATCGTCACCTGGGCGCCGGCGAGCGACACCGGCCCGGCGATATGGCCCGATATGCGCACGTTGGCACCGCCGCCTTCGAGCTCTCCGGCGATGTCGGAGCCCGGTCCGACGACGACGTTGGCGCCGCCGATGCGCAATCGGCCACCGACGACCGCGTTGACCGTCACGGTCGCTCCCCCGGCGTTGACGTTGTTGCCGGCCCGCCCGCTGATCGACACCGTGGCGCCGCCCGCGTTGATGTCGCGGCCGGCGTTCGCCGCGATGTCGAGGTTGGCGCCGGCGGCGGTGATGTCTTCGGCGACGTCGCCGGTGATCGTGACGGATGCCCCGGCGGCACTGACGTCGGCGGCGTTGCCGGCGACGTTGACGGTGGCGCCGGCGGCCTGCACCCGCTCGCCGTTGGCGCTGATGTCGACGCTGAGGCCGGTGCGGTCGATGGAGGTTGTCTGCGCCCCCGCCGGCGCGACAGCCAGGACCGCCAGCGTGATCGCCACCAGAATGGATTGCGCCCGGCGGCCGAAGGCCGGTGAGTCGCTTTCGCTCGGCATGGAAAACCCTCTCGCGGCGGCGGAAGTCGGCAAAAATCGGGGCCTAGACGTGGATCACCCGCCCGTAGGCGGCAAGGACGCTCTCGTGCATCATCTCAGACAGCGTCGGGTGCGGGAAGACGCTGTGGATAAGCTCTTCCTCGGTGGTCTCCAGGTTCATGGCGATGACAAAGCCCTGGATGAGTTCGGTTACCTCGGCGCCGACCATGTGGGCGCCGAGCAGCTGTCCGTTTTTTTTGTCAAAGATGGTTTTTACGAGGCCGTCCGGCTCGCCGAGCGCGATCGCCTTGCCGTTGCCGATGAAGGGGAACTTGCCGACGCGGATGTCGTAGCCGGCGGCTTTCGCCTTGGCCTCGGTGAGCCCGACCGAGGCGATCTGCGGATCGCAGTAGGTGCAGCCGGGAATCTTCAGCTTGTCGAGCGGGTGCGGCTTGCCCCCGGCGATCGCCTCGACGCATATGACGCCCTCGTGCTCCGCCTTGTGGGCGAGCATCGGCGGCCCCGCCACGTCGCCGATGGCATGGATGCCGTTGACGTTGGTGCGACCGTAGCCGTCGACCACAATGGTGCCCTTCTCGGTCTTCACCCCGAGTTTCTCGAGGCCGAGGTTCTCGATGTTGCCGACGACGCCGACGGCGGAGATCACCCGGTCGGCCTTGATCGTCTCAGTCTTGCCGTCCTTGGTCTCGATCGACACCGTTACCGCATCCTTGCCCTTGGCCGCCTTGGTCACTTTGGCCTGGGTGTGGATGGCGATCCCCGCTTTCTCGAAGCGCTTGCGGGCGTGGGCGGCGATCTCCTCGTCCTCCACCGGCAGGATCTGCGGCAGGATCTCGACCACCGTCACCTCGGCGCCCATGGTGCGGTAGAACGAGGCGAACTCGATGCCGATGGCGCCGGAGCCGACCACCACCAGCAATTTCGGCATGGCTTCAGGCACCATCGCCTCGAAATAGGTCCAGATCAGCTTCTGGTCGGGCTCGAGCCCCGGCAGCGCCCGCGGCCGCGCCCCGGTGGCGATGATGATGTTCTTGGCCGCATAGTCACCGCCGCCGAGCGCCCCCTTGGGCGGATTGTCGGCGGCCGTGACCGCAAGCTTGCCTGGCGCGGTGATCGTCGCGGTGCCCCAGATCACGTCGACCTTGTTCTTCTTGAGCAGGAAGGCGACGCCGTTGGAGAGCTGGGTCGCCACCGCCCGCGAGCGCTTGACCAGCGCGCCGGCATCGTAACCGAACTCCTTGACGCTGAGGCCGTAGTCCTTCGCCCGCTGCAGGTAGTGATAGATCTCCGCCGTGCGCAGCAGCGCCTTGGTCGGGATGCAGCCCCAGTTGAGACAGATGCCGCCGAGGTACGACTTCTCCACCACCGCCGTCTTGAGGCCGAGCTGGGCAGCGCGGATGGCGGTGACATAGCCGCCCGGTCCGGCACCGATGACGATCACGTCGTAGGGGTCTGCCATGGCGTCGTTTCCATCCTGATCTCGGTCACTCGCACGTTGCCTTGCCGACCTCGATGTCGAACGCCGCCGGCCCGATCCGCTTGCTCGGCTTGTAGACGACCGTCACCAGCAGCGTGCAGCGCGGCGTCGTGATCT
>CAZSWL010000028.1:0-6871 GCA_964610725.1 uncultured Bauldia sp. | reverse complement strand
GCGGGCGTGCCTGCGGGCGCGGCGTTCGGCCTCCTCCTCGTGCAGGCGCGCCGAGTCGAGCATCACCAGGCGGGCAAGTTCGCGCGAGGCCGCCGTGGTGACGATCTCGCCACGAAAGCCGCGTTTGGCCAGCAGCGGCAGCCGCCCGCAATGATCGAGGTGGGCGTGGGTCAACAGCAGGACGTCGATGGTCTCGGCGTCGAAATCGAACGGCTCGGCGTTGTCCTCGTCGATCTCGCGGCCACCCTGGTAGAGCCCGCAGTCGACGAGCAGGCGCGTGCCCCCGCATTCGATCATGTGACAGGAGCCGGTGACGCCGCGGTCGGCGCCGTGGAAAGAGATTTTCAAACCGGACCTCCCCCGTTCACGCTACCGGCTTCATCGGCGTGCCGTTCGCTTCATACCAGTCGAGAATGCCGTTCCAAATCTCTTCCGCCGTCTCGGCGAACCAGAACAGGTCGCGATCCTCCGGGTCGATCACCCCTTCGTCGGCCAGGTAGTCGAAGTCGACGGCGTCCTGCCAGAACGCCTCGCCGACCAGGATCACCGGCATCGGCTCGATCGTACGCGTCTGAATCAGCGTCAACAGCTCGAACAGTTCGTCGAACGTGCCGTAGCCGCCGGGGAAGGCGACCAGCGCCTTGGCGCGCAGCAGCAGGTGCAGCTTCCTCAGCGCGAAATAGTGGAAGCGGAAGCACAGTTCCGGCGTGACGTAGGGGTTGGGATATTGCTCGTGTGGCAGACTGATGTTGAGGCCGACCGATTTGGCGCCGACGTCGAAGGTGCCGCGGTTGGCCGCCTCCATGATGCCAGGCCCGCCGCCAGTCATCACCACCACGCGCCGGTTGTCGAAACCGTAGTTGGCGCCGCCGACCAGACGACCGAACGCGCGGGCGACATCATAGTAGCGGCTCTTGGCCAGCACCCGTTCGGCAATGGCAAGCCGGCGCTTGAGGGTTGCGTCGTCCGGCCTCGCGGCCAGCGCCACCTCGAGCTCGTCGACCTTCTGGCGCGCCGCCATCGGCTCGCGAATGCGGGTCGAGCCGAACACCACCACGGCATGGTGGATGGCGCTCTGCTCGAGCAGCAGCTGCGGCTTCAGGTAGTCGAGCTGCAGCCGGATGCCGCGCACGTCGTCGCGCGTCAAGAAATCGGCGTCATCGTCGGCCGGCCGGTAACTGGGGCTGGCGAGGATGGCCTGCAGCCGGCGCGGGGCCTGCGGGTCTTCCGCGGCCGGCTTCGGCCGGTCGGTCGGCAGCGGCATCTCCCGCTCGCGCGGGTGTGCCGGCCTCGGCACCCGCGGTTTTCCACCGGACGCTGTTTTGCTGAATTTTGTCATGACGACGTTTACTCCCCGGTCACCGTCGAGCCGCTAGATCAGGCAAGCCGCGGCGACCGCCCACGACCGGGCGATGGAGTTGCGCGCGCGGCGCGGCGCGACGATGATCCCTTTGCGCCAAACGAGTCGCAAGCCGGCGGAACGCGGCAATGGACCAGCCGATCGGACCCTTTGATACGATAACAGTGTTCGGTGGCGCCTCCGTCGACCGTATCGCCCGCAGCGACGACGGTCTCGTCATGGGCGCCTCCAACCCCGGCACCGTCAAGCGGCTTCCCGGCGGTGTCGGCCTCAACGTCGCCACCATCCTTGCCCGCCTTGGACTGACCGCGCGGCTGGTCGGGCGCATCGGCATCGACGCCGACGGCGATGCCATCATGATGAGCGCCAAGGCCGCCGGCATCGACGTGAGCGCCGTCAGCAAGTCGCCCGCCCTGCCGACCGCCGGCTACCACGCCACCTTCGACGAGGCCGGTAACCTCGTCGTCGGCATCGCCGACATGGCGATCTACGACGAGATCACGCCGGCGACCCTCGCCGATGTGGTTGCCGAGCAACGCCACAGCGACCTGTGGGTGATCGACGCCAACCTCCCGGCCGAGACGCTGGCGTTCATTGCCGAGGAGGCGACAGCGGCCAAACGCCCGCTCGCGGCCCTGTCCGTGTCGCCGGCCAAGGCCGTCCGGTTGGCACCGCTGCTCGATCAGCTGTCGCTCCTGTTCGCCAACCGCCGCGAGGCCGCGGTCCTTGCCAGCCATGATCCCGACGAGGCCGGCACCACGCCGGCGCGGCTTGCCGGCGAGCTCGCCCGGCCTCGCCTGACCAGGGTCGTCGTCACCAACGGCATCGATCCGCTCGTGGCGGCAAGCGGTAGCGACACCCGTTCGTACGTTGTCTTGCGCACGACGGTTAAGACGGTCAACGGCGCAGGTGATTCGCTCGCCGCCGGCACCATCGCCGGCCTCGCGGAGGGCCGCACCTTCGGCGATGCCGTCCGCCTCGGCCTCGCCGCAGCGGCGATTACGCTGGAGAGCGGCGGCGTAGCGTTGGCCAAGTTCACCCCGACCAGCCTGACCGAACGCATCGGCGCCAGCCCCAAGCGGGCCACGGCGTGAGCACAACCCGTCTGGCGCTCGGCGACGAGGTCGCCGAGGCGTTGCGACTGGGGAATCCGGTCGTCGCCCTGGAGACCACCATCGTCAGCCACGGCATGCCGTGGCCGGACAATCTCGACACCGCCCTCGCCGTCGAGGCGATCGTGCGCGACGCCGGTGCGGTCCCCGCCACGATTGCCGTTGTCGATGGCGCCCTGCGGATCGGCCTCGACAACGCCACCCTGCGGCGGCTGGCACGCGCCGACGACGTCCTCAAGCTTTCCACCGCCGATCTTGCCTACGCCATCGTGTCGGGCGGCCTCGGCGCCACCACGGTCGCCGCGACCATTCTCGCCGCCCGTATCGCCGGCATCGACGTGTTCGCCACCGGCGGCATCGGCGGTGTCCACCGCGGCGCCGAGAGAAGCTTCGACATCTCCGCCGACCTCAGCGAACTTGCCCGCAGCGCAGTGATTGTCGTCGCCTCCGGCGCCAAGGCACTCCTCGACCTACCGAGGACACTCGAGGTTCTGGAGACGCTTGCGGTACCGGTCATCTGCTACCGCAGCGACGAGTTTCCCGCCTTCTGGTCACGGCGAAGCGGACTGTCGGCGCCGATCCGCCTCGATGCGGCCGCCGACATCGCCGCCGTTTTCACTGCACGCGCCGTCCTGAGACAGAGCGGCGGCGTCCTCGTGGCCAACCCGGTTCGTTCCGACTGCGAGATCCCCCTCGACGAAATTCGGCCGCACATCGAGGCCGCCCTGGCCGAGGCCGGCGCGGCCGGCATCGCCGGCAAGGCGGTGACGCCGTTTCTCCTCGACGCCGTCCACCGGCGCACGGGCGGTCGCAGCCTCGCCGCCAACATCGCCCTGATCAAGGACAACGCGCGGCTCGCCGCGGCGATCGCCGTTGCCGTCGCCGACATCAGGCGGCGTAGTTGAACCGCTCCATGTACGACCGCCAGCGCGAGACGACCGCCCGCCGCTCCTCCTCGTCAAGCGCGTACTTGTTGCGCCGATGGCCGGCGCGGTCGGCCAGATACGCATCGACCGCCGGCTCGGTTACCGCGAAATCGCCGAGGTCGAGCGCCTCGTAGACCTCGCTGAGAACGCCCGTGGTGTCGGCAATGAGGTCCTCGAAGCGAATTTCGGCAAGGCGCCCCGCCGGCACGAGTTTGCAGTCGCGGTCGTACGCAGCGTACATCCTTTCGAACGTCGACAACACGTATTCGCCGACCCAGCCGTCGATGTCGGGCGGGTTGTGCAGACCCTGAACCGCCATCAGCCCCTTGAGCATATGGACGGTGGAAGGAAAGACCTCGCGCGGATCGCGGGCGATGTGGATGAAACGGGCGTCGGGAAACAGGCGCATCAAAGTGGCGATGCGGGCGGTATGGGCGGGAGACTTGAGAACCAGCCGGTTGGGCGTGGTCGACTGAATGCGCTTCAGCAGCGTGACGTAGGCCGCCTCCCACGCGCCGCGCTCGTCGGTCGACAGACCGGCCAGGTCGAGATAACGACTGTCGCCCGGGCCGTGGCGCGGGAAGGCGAAGGCACGGTAGAGCGAGCCGACGCCCATGTTCACCAGGCCGAACTCTTCCTCCTGCGGGCGGTCGAGGCCCATCGGCATGTCGTCGAACGGCCGCCGCGTCGGCATGAACATGGCATAGATCGCGTGGAAGGCACGGCCGGAAACCAGAAACGTGTCGGGGAACAGGCATTGATGAGTGGTCGGGAATGCCAGTCGCGGATCACAGGCGAGAAGCTCGTGGAGGAGCGTCGTGCCGGTCCGCCAGTGGCCGAGGATGAAGATCGGGTCGCGCACGGCGGTGGCGGCGACCCGACGCCGGTAGAGAGCCTTGCTCGCCAACGCGGAGGCCGACACCAACGGCGCCATCAAAGTCACCGAAAGGATGCGCGGCAGGCAGTTCACGCTGACGTCGAAGCGGCCATCGGCGAGCAGCCTCATCCACGTCGACCACCGCATGCCGTGCCAAAGATAGACGAGGCCCTCGCCCTGTCGCTCGATCCGGAAAGGATGGCGCCAGCGGCCGCGCTTCTTCGCCGCGGCCTTGGGCCGGTCGCCCTTGGGCGGTCTTGGCCGTACCGGCATCGGCCGCGGCCGCTCTGCACCCGCCACGGCGCGCCGCACCTTGCTGCGATCGTCCATCCACCCTCCAGTCAATTCGTCACGCCTTTTGGCACGCGCCGACGACGCCGGCCAGTACGGCCCGCACGCGCATCGTAGAATCGAATTGGCCAGCCGGGGTGCATCAGGATGATCGACGGCTGGTTCATTCACGGTCACGCCATCGTCTCGGCCGATGACCGCATCGCCGCCGCCGACGGGAGCGTACCGGCGGCCCTCCGCAACGAGACTGACCGGACCCGCTTTCAGGCGGCGCTCGACGCGGCCGCGGTGACGGTGCTCGGCCGACACGGCCACGCCGCGAACCCGAATGAGAGAGGCCGCAACCGGCTGGTGCTGTCGTCGGCGGCGCGCGGTATCGAACGGCGGGCGGACGCCTGGTGGTGGAACCCGGCGGCCGTGGCGGTCACCGATGCCCTCGCTCGCGCCGCACCCGGCGGCGGTGTCGCCGCCGTGGTCGGCGGCCGCCACGTGTTCGATCTCTTCCTCGAACTCGGCTTCGATCGGTTCGACCTCGCCCGCGCCGGTGACGTCCTTATACCCGAAGGCATCCCGATCTTCTCGGCGGTCGTCGAGAATCTGTCGTCCGCCGCGGTCCTCGCCCGCCACGGCCTTGTCGCCGAGCCGGACGAGATGCTTGATCGCGAAGCGGGCGTTTCGCTCGTCATCTGGCGGCAAGCTACCGGCCGAGCATCGCCCTGACTGCGGCGACTACGCCGCCGCGTCGGACCGGGATGGTGTGGCGCTCATCGACCGATCCCAGACAGCCGCCGTATTCCTTCCCCCCGACTTGGCGAAGTAGAGAGCGCGGTCGGCGCGATCGATGGTTTCTTCGACCGCAAGGTCCGCATCGAGTTGGGCCATGCCGAACGATACGGTGACATGAAATCGTTGCCCGTCGACCTCGTGCGTCAGCGAGGCGAGTTCCTCGCGCAGGCGGTCGAGGATGCCGTGACCCTCCTGCAGTTCGGTATCGGGCAGACACAGCAGGAATTCCTCACCGCCATAGCGGAAAATTTTGTCGTAGGGCCGCAGGTGCGCCACCATGTGGCGTGTAAAGGCCTTGAGGACATTGTCGCCGGTCGCGTGTCCGAACCGGTCATTGACCCTCTTGAAATGGTCGAGGTCCATCATTGCGACGACGCAGGCATGTACCCGGCGCTTCACCAGGTGCTGCTCCTCGCGCAGCTTGGTCAGCATTCCCAGACGACTCGGCATCCCCGTCAGCGGATCGAGATTGTAAAGCTCGTCTTCGAGCTCGCGCTGGACGGTCGTGATCTCCAGGCGCATGCGCTTCAGCGACGACACGAACCGTTCGTAATCGGTGATCGAGATCGCGTCCCCCCGTTCGGCCAACCGAAGCAGGCAACGTGCGTACTGGTGCATGCGCTCGTGCTCCAGCCCGATCTCGGCGAAGCCCGGGTGGTGGCCGACCCCGGTCGTGCCGGCAGCAGCGTGGTACCACTGGCCGAAGCGGCATTGGCGGTGGGCGTCTTCGGCGAGGTCGCGATCATCAGGTGGCAAGCGACAGATCACCGTTCCGAACAGCATCTCGGCCCACTGATCATGGTTGAACAACGCCTGCTCGAGCGCCTTGAGCGCGGAGCGGATTTCCTCGCCCGACAGGCCGGGAATTGCCATTTTTAAAGCCCTTTCGGTCCAGCCGCTCGGTAGACCGCAGCGGTGAACCCGGCGAACCTACCCCAAGTTGGGAAAGAGTTCGTTATCGCGCATAACGATAAGGCGCCCGAACGGTCGCGCCTGCGTGCCGCTAGCGTCCGAGCGTCTCCTTGACCGCCACGGCCAGCTGCTTCAGCGAGAACGGCTTCGGCAGGAAGTGGAAGGATTCGCCCTCGGGCAGGTTGCGGCGGAAGGCGTCCTCGGCGTAGCCGGAAATGAAGATGATCTTCAGATCGGGACGGGTCTTGCGCAGTTCGCGCAGCAGCGAGGGCCCGTCGAGCTCCGGCATGACCACGTCGGAGACGACGAGGTCGACATTGCCGCCCGCCTCCTCCTTCATCACTTCCAGCGCTTCGATGCCGGACGCCGCCTCGTAGACCTTATAGCCGCGCGAAGCGAGCGCCCGGGCGGCGAAGGCGCGCACGGCCTCCTCGTCCTCGACCAGCAGGATGGTGGCGGTGCCGGTGAGATCGGCGATCTCGGCGCCGCTCTCCGAGAAGCTCGGCGTCACCTCCCCTTCCGCCGGCACGTAGCGCGGCACGAAGATGCGGAACACGGTGCCCTTGCCCACCTCGCTGGTGAAGAAGATGTGCGCGCCGGTCTGTTT
>CAZSWL010000027.1:0-8869 GCA_964610725.1 uncultured Bauldia sp. | reverse complement strand
AAGCCAGCCGGAATCTTTGGCGCCGAAGCGGCGCTTGACCCCGGATTCGAACAGATCGCCGGCCTGCGCGGCAGCCGACAGCGCCGCAATGATGATCAGCAGTGGGCTATCGACCGCCAGGCCGAAGAACGTAGCAGCAAGCCCGCCGACGATGATTCCGGCCACGAGGCCGCCGATCGCACCGGCCCAGGTCTTGTTGGGCGACACCCAGGACCAGATCCTGGCGCCGCCGACCAGCCGTCCTGTCACAAAGGCTGCCGTATCGGTCGACCACACGACTGCAAACAGAACAATGATCGCTGCAAAGCCGAGCTCGGGCGCCAGTCGCAGCATGATCAGGCCGAAACCGAGGCAAGCGGCATAGGCGACCCCGAGCGGCCGCCACACGTCGTGTCCGCTGATCACGGCGGCGACCACCCCGACACAGACCAGCCCGAGCGCCGCCCCCGGAAACCCGGCGGCGAGGATTGCCAATGCGCCCGCCACAATCGCTGTGAAGATTACCGATGGCCAGATGCGGCCCTCGGTGAGCCCGCCCCATTCAAGGTGAACGATAATGACCACAGCCGTGACGACGACCGCCGCCGTCCACCCACCGAACCACGCGGCGGCGAGCGCGATTGCCGCAAGCGCGCCACCCGAGGCCAGCCGAACAAGAAAGTCGGTGCCGAGATGAGGCATCGCCGCTTCGTCGCCCGCGATCCGGCCGGCGTTCACGTTGGTCCTCGCGCATGAACGCCGCCGTATCGCCGCGAGCGCCGGGTGAACTCGGCGATGGCGGTCGTTAGCGCTTCCTTGCCGAAATCGGGCCAGTACATCGGCAGGAACACCAGTTCTGCATAAGCCGATTGCCACAGCAGGAAATTGCTCAGCCGCGATTCGCCGCTGGTGCGGATGATGAGGTCGGGATCGGGAAAGCCGGCGGTGTCGAGGTGCTGCGCAACGGTGGCCTCATTGATGGTTTCCGGCTCAAGGGCGCCGGCGCGGACCTCGCTGGCAATGTCGCGCACCGCTCGTGCGATCTCGTCACGGCCGCCGTAGTTGAACGCCAATATCAGCTCCAGCCGCCGGTTTTCGCGGGTCAGCGTTTCGCTCTCTTCGACCATCGCGAGGATATCATCCGGCAGGCCGTGGCGGTTGCCGATCACGGAAATGCGCACGCCGCTGGCGTGCAGCTCGCCGACATCACGGCGGATGTAGCGGCGAAACAGGCCGAAAAGGAAATCGACCTCCGATTGCGGCCGTGACCAGTTCTCCGAAGAAAAGCTGAACAGCGTGAGGTAGCGGATGCCGAGGTCGAAGGCGGCGCGCACCGTCTGCCGCACCGCCTCGACGCCGCGTCGGTGCCCCTCCCCGCGAGGCAACCCCCGCGCCGCCGCCCAGCGCCCGTTGCCGTCCATAATGATGGCGACGTGCCGCGGCGCCTCGCTGCCACCGGAGGTTGCGTCGTCCGCGCTATGGTCGGCAAGGATAGACATAACCCAGCCAACTGCTCCCACAGTTAAACTTGAGTGATCTCGGCCTCTTTTTCCGCCACGATCCGATCGATCGCGGCAATGGCCTCGTCGGTCATCTTCTGGACCTGGTCGGCCAGATGGCGGTGTTCGTCCTGGCCGATGTTGCCGTCCTTTTCCTCTTTTTTGAGCCGTTCGAGGCCGTCGCGGCGCACGTGGCGCACCGCCACCCTCGCCTGCTCGGCGTATTTGTGGGCCACCTTGACCAGTTCCTGACGTCGTTCGGCGGTCAGATCGGGGATCGGGATGCGCAGAAGCGTTCCCTCGACGATCGGATTGAGGCCGAGATTGGCTTCGCGAATCGCCCGGTCGACCGCCTGGACGTTGGACTTGTCCCACACCTGCACCGAAAGCATGCGCGGCTCAGGGACGCTGATGGTGCCAAGCTGATTGAGTGGCATCGCCGAACTGTACACGTTCACGTTGATCGGCTCGATCAAACTCGTCGATGCGCGGCCCGTCCGCAGACCGGCAAGCTCGCTCTTCAGCACGGAAATGGCGCCCTGCATGCGCGGACCTAGCTCGGCGATTTCCATCGACTCCTCGAATCTACCCCAATCGCGGCGATCTTCGGTCGGCCGCGGCCGGCGGGTCCCGTCAGTCGCCCGGGCCCGGTCCGATCACTCGTCGGCGACCACCGTCGCCCGGCCGGTACCGCCAAGAATATCAACGAACGCGCCGGCTTGCAGGATCGAAAAGACGATTACCGGAATACGGTTATCGCGGGCAAGCGCGACGGCGGCGGCGTCCATCACATTGAGGCCCTGGGCCAGCACCTCGGCATGAGTGAGGCGGTCGAAGCGCACGGCATTCTTGTCGCGCTTGGGGTCGGCCGAATAGACCCCGTCGACCTGGGTTCCCTTGAACAGGGCGTCGCAGGCGAGCTCGGCCGCGCGCAGCGCCGCTCCCGAATCGGTGGTGAAGAATGGGTTGCCGGTACCGCCGGCAAGCAGCAGCACCCGCCCGTCTTCGAACGCCTCGACGGCGCGCCGTTGGGTGAAGGTTTCGCAGATCGTCGGCACCGGCACCGCCGAGAACGTGATGGCGGCGATGCCGAGGCTCTCCAGCTCGGCCTGCAGTGCAACGGCGTTCATCACGGTGGCGAGCATGCCCATCTGGTCGCCGGCCACCCGGTTGCCACCGGCCGCAGCGATGGTCATGCCGCGAAAGATGTTGCCGCCGCCCGGCACGACCGCCACCTTGACGCCGAGGCTCACCGCTTCGCCAATTTCGCCGGCGATGCGTTCCACCACCTTGCTGTCAATGCCGAACGCCTGCTCGCCGAGAAGTGCCTCGCCGGATAGCTTGAGGACGATCCTCTGGAAGCGATGCGGCGCCTTCATCGTTGCGACTCGACCAATGGCGATCGGTCGACCCGATTACACGATGGTCGCGGAGCTGTCACGGCTAGCCGGCGGCCCCGGGTTGGCCGCCCGCCGCGGCTACCTCGGCGGCGAAGTCGCTCTGCGGCTTGTCAACACCCTCGCCCAGCCGGAAGCAGACGAAGCCGGTGATCGTGATCGGCGCGCCGGCCTCGCCGGCCGCCGCTTCCAGCGCCTGTGCGACGGTCTTATCGGTGTCGACGACGAATGCTTGTGCGGTCAGCACCGCCTCTTCGTAGAACTTGCGCAGCCGCCCTTCGACCATTTTGTCGATGATCGCCTCCGGCTTGCCGGACTCGCGCGCCTGTTCGGCGAAAATCGCTCGTTCGCGCTCGACGATATCGCGGGCGAGCTCCTCCACCCGCACGGCCAGCGGATTGGCCGCGGCGATGTGCATCGCCACCTGCTTGGCGATGGTTCCCAGCTTGTCCGCACCGGCGGTCGACTGAATGCCGACGAGAACGCCGATCTTGCCAAGCCCCGGCACCACCGCGCCGTGAACATAGCTGCCGACGAGACCGTGCTCCACCGTCACCTGCGCCGACCGGCGCAGGAAGATATTCTCGCCGATGGTTGCCACCGCCGATTTGATCGCCTCCTCGACGCGAACCCCGGTCGTCGGCATTTGGGCGGCAAGCACCGCCTCCAGCGAGCCATCGGTGGCGAGCGCGGTTTCAGCGATGCCGCGGACGAGCGCCTGAAAGTCGGCGTTGCGCGCGACGAAGTCGGTCTCCGAGTTGACCTCGACCATGACCGCGCGGTTGCCGCCGCCGGCCACGGCGATCAGACCTTCGGCGGCGGCGCGACCGGCCTTCTTCGCCGCCTTGGCGAGACCTTTCGTGCGCAGCCAATCGACTGCCGCTTCCAGGTCGCCCGACGTCTCCACCAGCGCCGACTTGCAGTCCATCATGCCGGCGCCGGTCTTGTCGCGCAGCTCTTTCACCATGCTGGCGGAAATGTTCATGTCCGCGTCATCCTCTCAGGTCGGCGCCTCAACCGCCGACGCTCAGCTTGCGAGCCTGGCCGATCCAGTCGTCGCGGCTGATGCGGCCCTTGAAGTTGAGGGCGGTGTCGATCCTGGCGATGTCCTCGTCGCTGAGGTTGGCGATCTGGTCGAGCCGGGTGATGCCGAGCTGGTTGAGTTTCTTCTCCAGCACCGGGCCGACGCCGGCGATCTTCTTGAGGTCGTCGGCCGTCCCCTCCGGCGTCGTGAACAGCGGCTCCAGCGCCTCGCCGGCCGCCGCGCCCGCCCCCGCCGTCGCCATCACCTGCGGCTCCAGCACCTCGGCCGCCTCCATGCCGACCTCTTGCGCATCGGTGTCGGCCGCCACCGATGGCGCCGCCTCCAGCACCACCGGCTCCTGCACCTCTTCGCGGGCGCCGATATCGATGCCCGCCGCGCCCTGTGCGCGCGAGATGCCGTCGATCGCCGCCCTGGCGATAAGGTCGCAGTAGAGCGTGATCGCCCGCCCCGCGTCGTCGTTGCCCGGGACCGGGAAGGTGATGTGGTCGGGATCGGAGTTGGAATCGACCACCGCCGCGACCGGGATGTTGAGCCGGTTAGCCTCCTGGATGGCGATCGCCTCCCGGTTGGTGTCGATGACGAACAGGAGGTCGGGAACGCCGCCCATGTCCTTGATGCCGCCCAGCGCCTTCTCCAGCTTGTCGCGCTCGCGCGTCAGCGTCAGCCGCTCCTTTTTGGTGAGGCCCAGCGCCTCGCCGACGAGCATCTGGTCGACCTCGCGCAACCGCTGGATCGACCGCGAAATCGTCTTCCAGTTGGTCAGCATGCCGCCGAGCCAGCGCGCGTTGACGTAGTACTGGGCCGAGCGCTTGGCCGCCGCCGTCACTGGCTCCGCCGCCTGGCGCTTGGTGCCGACGAACAGGATGCGCCCGCCGCCGGCGACCGTATCGCTCACCACCTGCAGCGCCCG
The DNA here is from genome assembly GCA_964610725.1 of uncultured Bauldia sp. GTDB lineage: Bacteria > Pseudomonadota > Alphaproteobacteria > Rhizobiales > Kaistiaceae > JBBDMC01. Next base: position 4,039 of record CAZSWL010000027.1, on the reverse strand, counting down.
GTAAAGCATCGGCACCGTCTGGGCGAGGTCGATAATGTGGATGTTGTTGCGCACGCCGTAGAGGTAGGGCGCCATCTTCGGGTTCCAGCGGTGCTTCTGATGGCCGAAATGCACGCCGGCTTCCAACAGCTGGCGCATGGAAAAATCGGGCAGTGCCATGACTACCTGTCTCCTTCACCGGTTATGCCGCCGCGGGGATGTGGCGCTTGGCCGCAGTCCTTTCGGACACCGGTGGGATCGACAGCCGGCATGGCCGGCGGGCGAGCCCGACCCCGCGTGTGAGATGGTGGGGCTTATATGGGGCCGCTCACCCGAAAGCAAGGCGCGAAAGCCGACTTTCCGGCCTCCTAGCCGCCGGTCGTCGCCCCCTCGATCTTGGCCCTCAGCGTCGCCTGCGCCGTCGATTCCACCTCCTTCTCGATTGGGTTGAGCGGGTGGTGGTAAAGCGTCGACTCGAAGGCCTTCAGACGCTTGTAGATCGAGATCAGGTCGATGATCGTCGTCCACGAGTTGACCAGGTACTGAAAGGAGCCCCGCACCTGGTCGAACGCGTTCAGAATCTGGTTCATGATGCCGAGCGTGATTTTGCCGGCGACGATGGTCGGTGCCAAAATGATATAGGGAAAGATGTTGTCGGTCTGCAGATAAACGATACGGCCGACGTTGAAATACATGTAGTTGAAATAGATGCGGAAGTAGTTGCGGCGGACGTCCTGGAACAGTTCCGCCACCGTCGGCGGCTGCGCCCGTTTGGCATCGTCCTCGCCGTAGACCAGTTCTTTGCGGTAAGCCGCCTCCACCCGCTGGTTGCGGAATTCCAGCCCTGGCAGGCGAATGCCGAGCAGCGCCAGGAACCCCGTCCCGAACAGCGACCAGGCGATCGCCACCACCACCAGCGCATTCGCCAGATGGCCGACAAGCGGGATGTCGGTGACGTTTTGGGACAGGTGCATCAGTACCGGTAGGAAGGCGAACAGGGTCATGACCGAATTGACCAGGCTGACGCTGAGCACCTCCAGCGTCGAGGAAAAGCGCATGGTGTCTTCCTGGACGCGTTGTGAGGCGCCCTCGATCGTCCTGAGCCGGTGCCAGTTGTCCACGTAGAAATTGTTCATCGCCGTGCGCCAGCGGAAGATGAAGTGGCTGACGAAGAAGCGGGTGAGAACGCCGACAAACACCGCCACGAAGGCGATCCCCGCGAATGTCAACAGAAAGCCGAAGAACTCGCCGATGGTGACCGGCCGGGTCTTGCCCAACGCCGCCTGGATCATGTCGTAGAAGGGGCCGTACCAGGCGTTGATCGCCACGCTCACCTGGACCTGGAAATAGGTCGTGAACAGGATCAGCGCCGAGCCGAGGATCGACCATCGCTCCCAGGGATGGGGCGCATAAAAGTGCCAAAACCCGGCGAACAGAGCGACCGCCACGGCGAAATAGGCATAGAAGAACAGGAACTCGGGGTTCCAGAAGAGCTGGACGCCGATGACCGGCTCCACGCCCTCCGGCGAAACGACGACGCCGAACGCACGACCGATCTCGGCGCCGAACAGGTACCAGGCGGCGATGACCACCAGCGCCCAGACAATGGCTGAGGTGAAGAACAGCCTCGGCCTCGGGAAGAACGAAACGAACATGGGAGGTCTCCTTGCTGCTCGGCGACCGATGGTCCTGGCTAGCCGAACGACGATGAGCGAGAAGGCACGCCGCGGCAATCGACGTAAACGATGAGAGAAACTAGGCGCCGCACCGGCGTAGGCCAGGCGAGCCCCGGTCGGTCGCTACACAAGTTCGACCTGGAGCACGCCCTTGACCGCGCGCAGCGCGCTCGCAACCTGCGGCGTCACTGGATAGCGGCCTGGCAGCCGCATTTCGATCTCGCGCAGCCCCTCGTCGAGAACTAGCACGAGACTGGCCTCACCGTCCCCGCGCCCGCCCAGATGCCTGGCGAGGCTGGCGAGCGGCGCGTCGTCGCGGACAAACACGCGGATCTGCTTGAGACCGGCCATCACCGCGTCGAGTGACTCGACCGATTGGATGCGCACGTTTATCCCCTCCGGGCGCTCCTCGGCGGAGACCAGGGCCACCACCGAGCGACCTGGTTCGAGGAGATCGCGGTACTGCGACAATCCCTCGGAGAAGAGCACCGCCTCGTACGACCCGGTCGGGTCGGACAGGCGGACGACCGCCATGCGATTGCCGGAGCGGATGCGTCGTTCCTGGCGGGCGGTCACGGTGCCGGCAAGACGACCGGCGGTGGCGCCGTTGTGGACCGATTCAACGAACTCCTCCCAGGCCTGCACGCGCATCCTCTGGAGCACCGCCCGATACTCGTCGAGCGGGTGCGCAGACAGATAGAAGCCGACCGCATCGTGCTCGCGAGTGAGCTTTTCCGCCGCCAGCCACGGGTCCACTACCGGCAGCAGCAGCGGCTGGCGCTCTTCCGCTGCCCCGAACATGTCCCCCTGTCCGAGAACGACGCTGTCGTGGGCGTGGGCGGCGACCGCCAGGATGCGGTCGACGCCGGCGGTCAGCCGGGCGCGATCGGCTTCCAGTTCGTCGAGGGCGCCGGCCGCGATCAAGCTTTCGAGAACGCGCTTGTTGATGATCTTCGGATTGATGCGGCGCGCAAACTCGGCCAGCTCGCGGAACGGACGGTCGCCGCGCACCTCGACCAGGTGCTCGACCGCCTGCGCGCCGACGCCTTTCAAGGCAGCCAGCGAATAGAGGATGCGCCCGTCGGCGACATCGAAATCGACGCCGGAGCGGTTGATCGACGGCGGCTCGACCGTGATGCCGAGCCTGATCGCCTCGCGGCGGAACTCGGCGATCTTGTCGGTATTGCCGCGTTCGAGGGTCAGCGAGGCCGCCATGAACTCGACGGGGTAATTGGCCTTCATGTAGGCGGTCTGGTACGTGATCAGCGCATAGGGGGCCGAGTGCGACTTGTTGAAGCCGTATTCGGCGAACTTGGCGCAGGCATCGAATATGTTGCTGGCGGTCTCCTGCGGTATGCCACGCTCGACGGCGCCGGAGACGAAGCGGTCGCGCTGGGCGGCCATCTCCGAGCGGATCTTCTTGCCCATCGCGCGGCGCAACAGATCGGCCTCGGCCAGCGTGTAGCCGGCGAGCACCTGGGCGATCTGCATCACCTGCTCTTGATAGACGATGACCCCGAAAGTCTCCTTGAGGATGCCTTCCAGCAGCGGATGGATGTACTCGGGCTGCTCGCGCCCGTGCTTGCGCAGGCAATAGGTGGGAATGTTGGCCATCGGGCCGGGCCGGTAGAGTGCCACCAGCGCGATCAGGTCGTCGAAGCGGTCGGGGCGCATGTCGATGACCGCGCGGCGCATGCCGCCCGATTCAAGTTGGAAAATGCCGACCGTTTCGCCACGTGCCAGTGGGCCATAACTATTTGAATCATCAAGAGGAATACGAGAGAGTTCGACCTCGATGCCGCGCCGCCGCACGAGTTTGACCGCCTGGTCGAGCACGGTCAGCGTCTTGAGGCCGAGGAAGTCGAACTTGACCAGGCCCGCCTGCTCCACCCACTTCATGTTGAACTGGCTGACCGGCATGCCCGAGCGCGGATCACGGTAGAGTGGCACCAGCTCGATCAGCGGCCGGTCGCCGATGACGATGCCGGCGGCATGGGTGGAGGCATGGCGATAGAGGCCTTCCAGTTTCTGCGCGATGATCAGCAGCCGATCGACCAGCGGATCGCGCTCCCGCTCGACCTCGAAGCGCGGGTCGTCGGCGATTGCCCGCTCGAGCTTGATCGGATTGGCCGGGTTCTGCGGCACCATCTTGGCCAGACGATCGACCTGGCCGTAGGGCATCTGCAGCACGCGCCCGACGTCGCGGATGACGGCGCGCGCCTGCAGCGTGCCGAAGGTGATGATCTGGGCGACGTGGTCGGCGCCGTATTTCCCCTGAACGTAGCGAATGACCTCGTCGCGCCGGTCCTGACAGAAGTCGACGTCGAAATCGGGCATCGACACCCGGTCCGGGTTGAGGAAGCGTTCGAAGATGAGATTGAAGC
>CAZSWL010000026.1:0-5462 GCA_964610725.1 uncultured Bauldia sp. | reverse complement strand
CTGGCGCAGCTGGGCGCGGATGCGGGCGAGCAGCACCGCGAAGCGGAACGGCTTGGTGACGTAGTCGTTGGCCCCGGCCTCGAGGCCGAGGATGGTGTCGGATTCGGAATCCTGGCCGGTGAGCATGATGACCGGCGCCTTAAAGCCGCTCTTGCGCAACAGCTTGACCGCCTCGCGCCCGTCCATGTCGGGCAGGCCGACGTCCATGATCACCAGGTCGATCGGCTCCGAGCGCGCCCGCTGCACGCCCTTGGCGGCCGTCGCCTCGCTCGACGAATCGAATTCCTCGTAAAGCGACAGTTGCTCCACCAGGCTGTCGCGCAGCACGTCGTCGTCTTCGACGACCAGGATCTTTCTGACGGGCATCGGGCGTCTTTTGTCTTGTCGGCGCGAGCGGCCGGCGAACCGCAAGCGGCCGGAATCCCTGTGGTCTTGGCCGCCGGTGAGATGTAGACCGCAACCGGGCGGCGGCGCAAGCTGACCGGCCCCGTGCGGCGAGGACGGCGGATGGCCGAAAAACGCGCAATCGGGCGGATCGTGGTGGCGGCCGACGCCGGCGAGCCCCGGCGCGGCCTTCTCGCGGCAGGACCGTTCACCGCCGCTTGCGCCCTTGGTCGCTCGGGCATCCGCGCCGACAAGCGCGAGGGCGACGGCGCCACGCCGGCCGGCCGCTTCGCCCTCGTCCACGTCTTCTATCGCGGCGACCGGCTGCCCCGCCCGGCGACCCGCCTCTCCGTCTCGCCGCTCCGCCCGGACCTCGGCTGGTGCGACGACCCCGGCGACCGCCGCTACAACCGGCCCGTCCGCCTTCCCTGCCCGGCCGGCCACGAACGCCTGTGGCGCGATGACCGCCTCTACGACGTGGTGGTGGTGCTCGACTACAACCTCGCCCACCCGCGCCGCGGCGCCGGCAGCGCCATCTTCCTCCACATCGCCGCGCCCGCTTTCGCGCCGACGGCCGGCTGCCTCGCCGTCACCCCGGCGACCATGCGCCGGCTCCTCGCGCTCGCCGGGCCCGGCACCGTCGTCGATGTTAGGTGAGGTTACGACCCCTTCGGCGCGAACGCGTCGCGGATCAGGGTGCGGTCGAAATCCCGCGGCGGCTCGCCGTGCACGGCGTAGTAGTAGACCGCCGCCTGATAGACCGCCGACAGCGCCGCGCCGACCAGGATCACCATCGCCAGCGAAGCGATCGACACCGACATCAGCGGGATGCCGAGGAGCTCATGTCCGTTCTGATAAAGCGCCGCGCCACCGCCGAAACCGCCGACCATGATGACGGCGGCGATGAGCCCGAGCACCAGACCGATGCCGGCGTTGCCGATCACGTTCTCGCCCCAGGTCTTCTTGAGCAGCGAGCCGCTCTCGATGATTGCCTCGAATGGCCCGCGCCCCTCCGCCGCCAGGATCGGCACCACCAAGAAGGTGGCGAGCGTCCATGTCACGCCGATCAGCCCGACCACGATGCGCCCGATGATCCCGAGGCGCTCGCGCAGCGCCTGCAGGATGACGCCGACCGTGGCGGAGATGATGGCGTAGCCAAGGATCGGGCCGATGCGGCTGACCGCCAGGCGCAGCGCCGAGCGCACCGTCGGCTCGCCCCCGTCCAGTCTCTCGATCGCCGCGCCGACCAGCGCCGTGTTGAAGAAATAGACGATGAAGTATTGGCCGACGTAAAGAAGAAACACCCACGGCCACATCTGGCCGAGCCATCGCGTCGTCTCGCCGGATGGCACGGCCTGCGCGCCGTCCGGCAACACGCCGCTCGCCATCATTCCCGCCGCAAAGCCGCCGAGCAGGACCAGCGTCGCCACGATCGAAATCGCCGGCAGGATGAGCAGGTCGCCGTCGGAGCTGAGCACTTCCCAGCTCGCCCTGATCAGACGGAAGCTGCGTTGGAAACGCGAAATCGGGTCGGCCATGTGCTCATCCGGTCTGCGGGGTTCGGCCCCGCGGGCCGCCGCCGGTTATCCTTTACCGATTGGCTGAAGGAATCGTTTGCCGATAGGCTGAAGGAAACGTGAAAGAGTCGCGTTCGCCGTCACCCCCGCGCCCCGAAGATCGCCGAGCCCACCCGCACGTCGGTGGCGCCGAGCGCGATCGCGGTTTCGTAGTCGGCGCTCATCCCCATCGACAGTGATTTGAGGCCGAGCCGCCCGGCGATCTTGGCGAGCAGCGCGAAGTGCGGCGCCGCCACCTCGTCGATCGGCGGGATGCACATGAGGCCGTCGATGACAACCCCGTGCACCTCGCGGCAGCGGGCGACGAAAGCGGCGGCCTCCTCCGGCCTCACCCCCGCCTTCTGCGGCTCGCCGCCGGTGTTGACCTCCACCAGCAGCCGCAGTTGCCGTCCCTGCCGGCGCATCTCCTCGCCGACGGCGCCGGCAATTCGGTCGCGGTCGATGGTGTGGATGGCGTCGAACAGGGCGACCGCGTCGCGCGCCTTGTTGGATTGCAGCGGGCCGATCAGGTGCAATTCGACGTCGGGAAACTCGCTCCGCAGTGACGGCCATTTCGCCTTGGCTTCCTGCACCCGGTTCTCGCCGAACACGCGCTGGCCGGCGGCGACCGCCGGCCGGATGGCATCGGCGGCGAAGGTCTTCGACACCGCGATCAGCCTGACCGAGCCCGCCGGCCGCCCGGCCGCCTTCTCCGCCGCGGCGATCCGCGCGCGCACCTCGGCAAGGCGATCGGCCGTTCGCTGTTCGGGCTCTTCCGGCACGCTCTGCCGCTCCCCGTCAGTGGTTGTGCGCACGATGCGATAGCGACAAGCGCGCGCCGCGTCCAACCCGCCGCGTCGTCCGTCCTACTCCGAGCGGCCGGCGGTGCTCGCGATCAGGTCCTGGACGGTGTCGAAATAGGCCGCCGCCTCCTGTCTGACGTCCTCGCCGAGCGGCCGCGGCTTGAGGTCGACCCCCTTGGCCAGCGCATCGGTGATGATCGTCAACGCCTCGACGCGCGCCCACTTCTTGTTTTCCGCCGCCACCACGTGCCACGGCGCCCGCTTGGTCGAGGTTTTCGCCAGCATCTCGTCGGTCGCCTCCCGGTAGCCGTCCCAGTTCTTGCGGTTGCGGAAATCCTCGTACGACAGCTTCCAGCGTTTCAACGGGTTCTTCAGCCGCTCCTTGAAGCGCTTGAGCTGCTCCTCGGGGCTGATGTGCAGGAAGATTTTGACGATGCGCATGGCGTCGTCGGTGAGCAGTCGCTCGAAGTCGTTGATCTCGTCGTAGGCGCGCATCCATTCCTCCCGCGCCGCGAACCCCTCGACCCGTTCGACCAGCACCCGCCCGTACCACGAGCGATCGAACACCGAGATCGCGCCGCGCGGCGGCAGCCGCTCCCAGAAGCGCAGCAGGTAGTGGCGCTCGCGGTGGTAGGGGCGCGGCGCCGCGATCGGCCACACCTTGAAGCCGCGCGGGTCGAGCACCGCCGACATCCGGCGGATGGTGCCGCCCTTGCCGGCCGCGTCCCAGCCCTCGAACACGATCACGGCGAGATCGCCGGAAGCGAGGTACGCCTGCTGGATGCGTTGCAGCTTCCGCTGCAGCGTCGCCAGTTTGTCGTCGTAGACCTCCGGCGTCAGCGACCTGGAAAGGTCCACGTCGGCAAGCCGGGTGGGTCGCTTCTTCGTCTTGTGCGGGCGGTCGGTCTTTGCGTACATCCTGCGCGATCCTTTCTGCCGGCCGACTGGCCGTTGCCAGACTAGCGGTTGCCGGACCGCCGACCAATCGGCGCGATCGCGCCCGCCCCCGGCGAGCGAAAACCGGTGCTTGCCAGTTGACCGCCTGCCGGATTCTGGTGATGGTCCGCCGCGGCCGGTAAAGGCTTTCCCGCAGGACACACCGCTGATTTTCATGGCGAGCGACCGATACGATCCCCGCGAGGCCGAGCCCCGCTGGCAGGCGGCGTGGGCCGAGCGTGGCCTCTTCGCCGCCGACAACGACGACCCCCGTCCCAAATACTACGTGCTGGAGATGTTCCCCTACCCGTCGGGGCGCATCCACATGGGCCACGTCAGGAACTACACCATGGGCGACGTCATCGCCCGCACCATGCGCGCCAGAGGCTACAGCGTCCTCCATCCCATGGGCTGGGACGCCTTCGGCCTGCCCGCCGAGAACGCGGCCATGCAGGGCAGGACCCATCCGCGCACCTGGACCTACGACAACATCGCCGCCATGCGCGGCCAGCTCAAGCTGATGGGCCTGTCGCTCGACTGGGACCGCGAGTTCGCCACCTGCGACCCCGACTATTACGCCCACCAGCAGAAGTTGTTTCTCGATCTCTTCGCCGCCGGCCTCGCCTACCGCAAGCAGTCGAAGGTCAACTGGGATCCGGTCGACCAGACCGTGCTGGCCAACGAGCAGGTCATCGATGGTCGCGGCTGGCGCTCGGGCGCTATCGTCGAGAAGCGCGAGATTCCGCAGTGGTTCCTCAAGATCACCGCCTACGCCGAGGACCTGCTCGCCGCCCTCGACCGCCTCGACCGCTGGCCGGACAAGGTGCGGCTGATGCAGAAGAACTGGATCGGCAAGTCGGAGGGCCTTGCCGTCCGCTTCGCGCTCGCCGACGGCGCTCCGGCCGGCGACATCGCGGTGTTCACCACCCGCCACGACACCCTCTTCGGCGCGAGCTTCATCGCCCTGTCGCCCGACCATCCCCTCGCCGCCCGCCTCGCCGCGAGCGACCCCGGCCTCGCCGAGTTCATCGCCGAGTGCCGCCGCACCAGTACCAGCCTCGAGGTGATCGAGACCGCCGAGAAGATGGGCTACGAGACGCCGCTGGTCGCCATCCATCCCTTCCGTCCCGCCACCCGCCTGCCCGTCTACGTCGCCAACTTCGTGCTGATGGACTACGGCACCGGCGCCATCTTCGGCTGCCCGGCGCACGACCAGCGCGACTACGATTTCGCCAGCAAGTACGACCTGCCCATCATCCCGGTGGTAGCCCCGCTCGACGCGCTCGCGAACGGCGCCGAGGCCGCCGACTGGGTGCTGCAGTTCGAGACCGGCACCGAGGCCTACCTCGGCGACGGCGAGCTGATCAACTCCGACTTCCTCGACGGCCTCACCGTCGACGCCGCCAAGGAGGAGGTCGCCCGCCGCCTGGAAAAGACCAGGCTCGCCGGCGCCCCCCAGGGCGAGCGGCGGGTCAACTACCGCCTGCGCGATTGGGGCATCTCGCGCCAGCGCTACTGGGGCTGTCCGATACCGGTCATCCATTGCCCCGACGACGGTGTCGTGCCGGTGCCGGAGGAGGACCTGCCGGTGCTGTTGCCCGACGACATCGTCCTCGACCGGCCGGGCAACCCGCTCGACCATCATCCGACGTGGAAGCACGTCGCCTGCCCCAAATGCGGCAAGCCGGCGCTGCGCGAGACCGACACCATGGACACCTTCGTCGACTCGTCCTGGTACTTCGTCCGCTTCACCGCGCCCCACGCCGCCGCCCCCACCGATCCC
>CAZSWL010000025.1:0-5970 GCA_964610725.1 uncultured Bauldia sp. | reverse complement strand
TGATGGTCTCGTTGGAGCCGGTGCCGGCGTTGTTGATGAGAACGTCGGCGCCGGTGAACTTCTGCCCGGTCGCGGCGATGAGCTGTTCAGTGCCGGCGGCGGTGGCGACATCGCACGCGACGGCAAGCGTGTCGACGCCGTGCTCGTGGGCGATGCGGCCGGCCGCTTCCGCGAGACGATCGTGGTTGCGGGCGGCCATGACCAGATGGACCCCCTCCGCGGCCAGTTCCTCGGCGACGGCAAGGCCGATGCCGACGCTGGCGCCGGTGATGACGGCGACCTTGTCACGTAGACCAAGCTCCATAATTCTCCCCCTCAGGCGCTGCCGAAAATCAGCCCGCGCTCGACGCGGCCCAGATGTTGATGCCGCTATCGACGGCGTAGCGGTCGATCTCGGCGAGCTCCGCGGCGGTAAAATCGAGATTGGCGAGCGCGCCGACGTTGTCGTCGATCTGGCCGGGCCGGCTGGTGCCGATCAACGCCGATGTCACGCGGGGATCGCGCAGCACCCACGCCAACGCCATCTGCGCCAGTGACTGGCCGCGGCTTCGGGCGATGTCGTTGAGGGCGCGCACGCGGGCGAGCGTCTGCTCGTTGACGAATTCGGGCGGCAGGCTCTTGCCTGCGGTGGCGCGACTGCCGGCGGGGATGCCGGCGAGATACTTGTCGGTCAGCAGGCCCTGGGCGAGCGGCGAGAAGGCGATGCAGCCCATGCCCTCCTCGGCGAGGCGGTCGAGCAGGCGATCCGGCTCGATCCAGCGATTGAGCATGGAATAGCTCGGCTGATGAATAACGGCCGGGGTGCCCAGCCGGCGCAGGATGGCGGCGGCCTCGGCGGTGCGCTTGCTGCTGTAGGAGGAAACGCCGACGTAGAGCGCCTTGCCCTGGCGCACGGCGCTGTCGAGCGCGCCCATGGTCTCCTCGAGCGGCGTGTCGGGATCGAAGCGGTGGGAATAGAAGATGTCGACGTAGTCGAGGCCCAGACGCCTGAGGCTCTGGTCGAGACTGGCGAGCAGGTACTTGCGGCTGCCGAACTCGCCGTAGGGGCCTGGCCACATCCGGTAGCCGGCCTTGGTCGACACGATGAGTTCGTCGCGCACGTAGCGAAAATCGGTTCGCAGGATGCGGCCGAAGGCAGCCTCGGCCGAGCCCGGCGGCGGGCCGTAGTTGTTGGCGAGGTCGAAATGGGTGATGCCGGCATCGAAGGCGCGGCGAACAATGGCGCGGGTGTTGTCGAACGGCACGTCGTCGCCGAAATTGTTCCACAGCCCGAGCGAGATCGCCGGCAGGGAGAGGCCGCTCCGCCCCAACCGGCGGTAGCGCATTTTCTGGTAACGATCGGGGTGCGGCGCATAGGTCATGAGACGTGGCTCGGTTCAGGGCAGGGAGCTGGCGGTCAATGTGCGTTGGCGTCCGGCGGTGCGCAACCTTTGTCGTCGAGGCGGTACGGGTCAGCCCGGCTGCAGGGCAATGAGGTCGACAAGCGCCGAGATGCCGGCATGGCCGGTGCCCTCCGCGATGACGGCGTCGTAGGAGCGCAAGACCTCGATCGTCATGTCGGCGAAGGCCTCGCGCAGGAGCGCCTCGCTGTAGAGTTGGGTCGCCTCACGCGGGCCGCCGGTGCGATGGGCGAGCTGCTCGACCCGGTAGCCCTCCAGCAGCAACACTCCGCCGGGCTTCAGGGCGCGCTTGAGACGGGCGAAGAATGCCGGGCGTTCGGCGGCGGTGACGAACTGCACGAAGATTGCGACGACGGCGTCGTAGGCGGCGACGGGCCAGTCCCATCGCATCAGGTCGGCCTGCTCGAAGGTAAGGGCGACGCCGCGCTCGGCCGCCAGCCGCCTGGCCTTGGCGATGGCGGCGGCAGAGGCCTCGACCGAATGGACGACGGCGCCGCGCTCGGCAAGGAAGACGCCGTTGCGGCCTTCGCCGTCGGCGACCGCGAGCACCCGGGCGCCGGGCGCGATGCGGTGCGCCTCGGCGGCGAGAAACGCATTGGGCAGGACGCCGAAAACGTAATCATCGCTGGCGGCGTAACGGCTTTCCCAGAAGTCCGTGCGCGAGGCGTCCGTCATGGAGCGATCTTCGGTGTGAGAGCCGGCCAGCGGCGCGGACGTTACGCGGCTTGTCGACAACGAAGCAAGCCTCGGCTACAGCAACGCAGATGCCATGGGCGGACAAGACAAGCCCACCGGGTCGATTCGCCCGGCGCCGAGCGAGGTCGGTTTGGACAAGGTCCCGAACTTCAGCCTGGAGGGTCAGATCGCGCTGGTCACCGGGGCGGCCCGCGGCCTCGGCCGCGCCATCGCCCTGGCGCTCGCCAACGCCGGCGCCGACGTGGCGCTCGGCCTGCGCGATATCAGGAGCGGCGACGAAGTGGTGGACGAGATCGTGGCGATGGGGCGGCGGGCGTTGCCGCTGCGGATGGACGTCGCCGACCTCGACCAGGTCGGCGATGCGACGCAACGGGCGATCACCGAGCTCGGCCGCATCGACATCCTCGTCAACAACGTCGGCATCGGACCGGAGAACCCGATCGCCGACGTGCGCGAGGAGGACTTCGACCTGACGCTCGCGGTCAACCTCAAGGGCACCTTCTTCACCAGCCAGACGGTCGGCCGCCACATGATCGAACGCCGCTGCGGCCGCATCGTCAACATGGGGTCGCAGGCGGGTTTCGTGGCGCTCCCCGGCGAGGCGGTCTACTGCATGACCAAGGCCGCGATCGGCCACCTGACCAAGTGCATGGCGGTCGAATGGGGCCAATACGGCATTACCGTCAACGCGGTGGCGCCGACGTTCATCGCAACGCCCGGGACCGAGCCGGCGCTCGCCGACCCGGCGTTTCGTGCCGACGTGATCGAGCGGATCGCGGCGCTGCACCGTATCGGCGAGCCGGTCGAGGTGGCCGGCGCCGTGGTATTCCTGGTCTCGCCGGCCGCCTCGCTGATCACCGGCCACACCATTGTGATCGACGGCGGCTGGACGGCGCGCTAGACGACCGTCGCCGAGGGAAGCTCGCCTTCCCGTCGCCCTACCTCGAGCATCGGCCGGCGGTTCTCAGCGAGAAACGCTGCGAGGACCATCACCCGGAAACCTCACTCATCGGCTGTCCTACAGCGAGCCGTTCCGTGGAAAACCGAAGGCCTGGCACGACGCCATGGAGGTCCGCGCGCGGTGGTCAATCCGGTCGAGGACGCCGGAGCGGACATGGCCCTCATTGGCGAGCTTGGCCGCAAGGCCTTGGCCGGACCATGAGCGTGTCCGCCCCGGCCGGGCTTGCCTCGGCAGGGGCGTGATGGGCTAATCTAGGCCGGCAAGAACAGGCAATCGGCGAGAAGCGGCGAACAATCGTGGACGCGCGTGGTCGATCAAGGCGGACCGCTGCAAGGAGCAGGCGCGCGCCGGTCCATTCGGGCGAACGGTCAGCGGCGTTCGCCGGCAACCGCATCGCCATCGAGGCGGTCTCGCCGCTGATCGACTGCGGCCGCTTTCGTGCCAAGGGGATCGTCGGCCAGCGCTTCGTGGTGGAAGCGGACATATTTTGCGACGGTCACGGTCAGATCGGCGCCGCGCTTCTCGTGCGCAAGGCCGGGCAGACGTCCTGGCAGCAATTGCCGATGCGCTTGGTGGAAAACGATCGCTGGCGCGGCGCGGCGGTGTTCGACGCCGTCGGCGGTCACGAATTCTCGCTGGTGGCATGGCGCGACGCCTTCGCCACCTGGCAGGACGAGGTCGCCAAGAAGCATGCGGCCGGGTTGCCGATCACGCTCGAGCTTGAGGAGGGGCGCCTGTTGGTCGAACAGGTGCTGGCCGACCAACAGGCCGGGGCGCGTGTCGACAAAACGGCGTTGCGCGCGCTCGTCGCCGCGCTCAAGACGGCGAGCGGCGACGGCGACATGTTTGCCACCCTGATGAGCGGGTCGGCGACCGATCTCATGCGCAGACTCGCACGGCGCGAGGACCTGTCCGAGCTCGAACGGCCGGTGTCGGTGTGGATCGACCGCGACAAGGCCATGTTCTCCGCCTGGTACGAGCTTTTTCCGCGGTCGACGTCGTTGTCGCTGGAGCGGCACGGGACCTTCGACGACGTGATCGAGCGGCTTGGCTACGTGCACGACCTCGGCTTCGACGTGCTCTATCTGCCGCCGGTCCACCCGATCGGCCGCGTCAACCGCAAGGGGCGCAACAATTCGCTTGCGGCCGGCGACGACGATCCCGGCTCGCCCTATGCGATTGGTGCGGCCGAGGGTGGCCACGACGCCATTCACCCGGAACTCGGCGACTTCGATTCGTTCAAACGGCTGGTGGCGGCGGCCGGGGAGCACGGCATCGAGATCGCGCTCGACTTCGCCATCCAGTGCTCGCCCGACCATCCGTGGATCAAACAGCATCCCGAGTGGTTCTCATGGCGGCCGGACGGCACGATCCGGTTCGCCGAGAATCCGCCGAAAAAATACGAGGACATCGTCAACGTGCACTTCTACGGCGCGGCGATGCCGTCGCTGTGGCTGGAACTGCGCGACGTGGTCATGTTCTGGGTCGCGCACGGCATCAGGATCTTCCGCGTCGACAACCCGCACACCAAGCCGCTGCCGTTCTGGGAATGGCTGATCGACGAGGTGCGCGGGCGCCACCCCGACGTCATCTTCCTCGCCGAAGCCTTCACGCGACCGAAGATGATGAGGCGTCTGGCCAAGATCGGCTTCAGCCAGTCGTACACCTACTTCACCTGGCGCAACACGAAGCAGGAGCTGACCGCCTACCTGAGCGAACTGACCGGCGGCGACGGCCCTTACGTCATGCGTCCCAACTTCTTCGTCAACACGCCCGACATTAATCCCGTCTTCCTGCAGACCAGCGGGCGCGCCGGCTACCGCACGCGGGCGCTGCTCGCCGCCTCGCTGTCACCGGCGTGGGGCATGTACAACGGCTTCGAAATCTGCGAAGGGGCGGCGCTGCCTGGCAAGGAGGAATACCTCGACAGCGAGAAGTACCAGCTGCGGGCGTGGGACTTCGACCGGCCGGGGCACATCAAGGACGACATTCGCTTCGTCAACCGCATCCGCCTGGAGCACCCCGCCCTGCAGCAACTGGCCGGGCTGCGCTTCTACAACGCCTGGAACGACAACATCCTCTATTACGCCAAATTCACTGCCGACCTTGCCGATTTCGTCCTGTTCGCGGTCAACCTCGACCCGCACCAGCCGCAGGGAGCCGCGATCGAGGCGCCGCTGTGGGAGTTCGGCCTGCCCGACAACGCCACCATCGAGGGACGCGACCTGGTGACCGGTGTGGATTTCAGCTGGCAGGGCAAGACACAGCACGTGTGGCTGACCCCCGAGGAGCGTCCCTACGCGGTGTGGGCGCTGTACAACCCGGCGACGGCACGGCGATGAACGACCAGCCAATCGCAGCGGCCACCGGCGCGTCGCCTGCTGCGATCGATCGCAGTCAGCGCGACTGGTACAAGGACGCCATCATCTATCAACTGCACGTCAAGGCGTTCCAGGACGCCGACAACGACGGCGTCGGCGATTTCAGGGGGCTGATCCAGCGCCTCGACTACATCGCGGACCTCGGCGTCAACGCGGTGTGGCTGTTGCCGTTCTATCCCTCGCCGCTGCGCGACGACGGCTACGACATTGCCGACTATACGTCCATCAACCGGAGCTACGGACGTATGCGCGACTTTCGGCGCTTCGTCGATGAGGCGCACAAGCGCGGCATCCGCGTCATCACCGAGCTGGTCATCACCCACACCTCGGACCAGCACCCGTGGTTCAAGCGGGCGCGGGCGGCACCGCCGGGCAGCCCGGAACGCGATTTCTACGTGTGGTCGGACAGCGACCAGAAATACCTCGACACCCGCATCATCTTCATCGACACCGAAAAATCGAACTGGACGTGGGATTCGGAGGCGGGGGCCTTCTTCTGGCACCGCTTCTATTCGCACCAGCCGGACCTCAA
>CAZSWL010000024.1:0-6729 GCA_964610725.1 uncultured Bauldia sp. | reverse complement strand
GAAGCAGGTTGGTGAGAACGTCGACGAAGCTCGGCCAGTATTCGGTGCGGCTGACGCTGCGGCGCGAACGGGCGATGGCCACCGGCTATTCTCCCGGGGTTGGCGCACGCAGGGCGCGGGCGATGGTCTCGAGCAGCGACTGCACCTCGCGCTGCTGCTCGGACTGGGTCTCGACCCAGCTCCTGATCACCTGCTGCTCGCTGCGCATGTGCTGGACCAGCCCCTGGATACCCTCGGCGAGGTTGGCCATGGCGGTGGTGGCGCGCTGGGTGGAGCCGCCGGCCGCCAACTCGGTGCTGCGGCTGTCCTGAATGGTGCGGGCGAGACGCTCGATGGCGATGCGCAGGTCTTCCGCAGTGGTGACACCGCCACGCGACTCGATGAGATCGGGGTCGAGGTCGGTGACCGTCGACAGCCAGTCCTCGAGGCCGTTGTAGAACAGGCTCTGTGCCTGGCCGGCCTGGAGGTCGAGGAAGCCGAGAACCAGCGAGCCGGCGAGGCCGAACAGCGAGGAGGAGAAGGCGATACCCATGCCGCCGAGCGGCGCGGCCAGTCCCTGCTTGAGATCGTCGAAGATGACGCCGGTATTGCTCGACGAGACGTCGAGATTGAGGATGGTGTCGGCGACGGCGCCGACCGTCTGCAACAGGCCCCAGAAGGTGCCGAGCAGGCCGAGGAAGATCAGCAGGCTGGTCAGGTAGCGGCCGAGGTCGCGGTCCTCGTCGAGCCGCATCTGGATCGAATCGAGGATCGAACGCATGGTCTGGGTTGAAATCGCCATGCGGCCGATGCGGTCGCCGAGCAGCGTCGCCATCGGCGCCAGCAGCACCGGCGCGCGTTCCACCTCGATGCCGGGCTCGGCGATGCGGAACGTGTTGACCCAGCGGATCTCGGGGAACAGCCGGATGACCTGACGGAACGCCAGCCCGACACCGATCAACAGCACGGCGATGATGACGCTGTTGAGGCCCGGGTTGGCGAGGAACGCCTTGTAGATCTGGCGGTAGAGAATTAGCGCGATGAAGGCGGCGATGATCAGAAAGATCGTCATCCGCCACAGGTAAATCTGCGGGCTCGCCAGTTTGTAGGGGTCGTATTCCCGCGCGGGGGCTCGTCTGAAGAAAAGCACTTCGGGCGTCTCTCGCTTCACCTTAATTCTTAGCGTGATTTGTGACGCGAGAGAAACGGCAAAATCGCGGCGCGTTCAGCCTGACCGCCCGGCGGCGGCGAGATCGGCGAGAAGGGCGGCGTGGATGTGCTCGTTGCCGGCCACGATCGAGCCGCTGGTAAGCATGCCGGTGCCGCCGGCGGCGTCGCTCACCATGCCACCGGCCTCGCGCACGACGACGATACCGGCGGCCATGTCCCAGGGCGACAGCCCGCGCTGCCAGTAGCCGTCGTAGCGGCCGGCGGCCACCCAGGCGAGATCGAGCGCGGCGGAACCGCAGCGGCGCAATCCCGCCGTTTTGGCCATGAGACGGCGCGACTCGGCCACGAAGAGGTCGTGGCCGGGCCGGCCGATGTTGGGCATGCC
Organism: uncultured Bauldia sp.; assembly: GCA_964610725.1. Taxonomy (GTDB): domain Bacteria; phylum Pseudomonadota; class Alphaproteobacteria; order Rhizobiales; family Kaistiaceae; genus JBBDMC01. Next base: position 5,195 of record CAZSWL010000024.1, on the reverse strand, counting down.
GGTGGCAACGACGGCGTCGGTGAGATCGCGACGGGCCGCCACGCGCAGGCGGCGGTCGTTGAGAAAGGCGCCGCCGCCCCGTTCGCCGACGTAAAGCTCGTTGAGGACCGGATTGTAGATGACCCCGGCGACCGGCTCGCCGTCGCGCTCAAGCGCCACGGAGACGGCGAACAGGGGAATGCCGTGGAGAAAATTGGTGGTGCCGTCGAGCGGGTCGACCAGGAAGCGGTAGCTCTTGTCCGACCCGGCGATCTCGCCGCTCTCCTCGGTGAGGATGGACCAGGCGGGTCGCGCCCTGGTCAGCTCGCGGATCAGCGTGGCGTCGGCGCGGCGGTCGGCGGCGGTGACGAAGTCGCCGGGACCCTTGAGCGACACCTGCAGATTCTCGACTTCGCCGAAATCGCGCACCAGCCCGCGGCCGGCCTTGAGAGCCGCCTGGACCATGACGTTGAGCAGCGCGGTGCGGGCCATATTCCTGCTGGACGCAGTGGCGGGGCGAAGCGAAAGCCGCCCCTAGCACCACAGTTGGCGGCAGGGCGCAAGCGTCACGGTCAACCGCCCGGCCATCGCTGGGCGGCGGCAAGCGCCTGCTGCCGCTGGTCGGCCGACAGGCCGTCGACAAAATGATCGAGAAACTCGTCTTGCTCGCCGGCCGATTTGGCGAGGAAGTGCCATTTGGCGGCTGCCAACGGGTCGGCCGGCACGCCGCTGCCGGTCGCCAGCATGCGCGCCAGCCGGTTCTGGGCAACGGGATTGCCGACGGCGGCAGCGCGTTCGAACCAGGTGGCCGCGGCGGCCTCGTCCTTGTCGACGCCGGCGCCGTTGAACAGTCGGATGGCGTATTCGACCTCGGCGGCGATGTAGCCCTGACGGGCGGCGGTGGCGTACCACCTGGTTGCGGTCGCCGGATCGGCCGCCACGCCCCGGCCGCGGTCGTAGAGCTGGGCGAGGACGAACTGGGCCTGGGCGTAGCCCGCCTCGGCGGCCTGGCCGAGCAGCTCGGCGGCGTGGGCGTCGTCCCGCGGCACCGCCTCGCCGTCGAGGTAGAGAAGGGCGAGCTGGTAGATGGCCGCTGTCTTGCCGGCGGCGGCGGCGGCGGCGAGATCATCGGCGGCCTTGGCCGGATCGCGCTCGACGCCGCGGCCGTCGAGATACATCATGCCGAGAGCATATTGCGCCTCGCGGTCGCCGCCCTTGGCGGCGAACTGGTACCAGTTGGCGGCCTCGCCGTAGTCGCGCGGCACGCCATACCCGCCTTCGTAGATCAGACCGATCAGGGTCTGGGCGGCGGTGTCGCCGGCCTCGGCGCGCGGGATGGCGAGACTGAAGGCGGACAGGTAGAACCCGCGCTGGAAGGCGCCATAGGCAAGATCTGCTCCCGGTGGCGCGGGACCGCTGTCGCTGCCCGCCGCCGGGGGTGGAGCGGTCAAGTCGTTGGGCAGCATGTCAGGCGCGGCGCCGGGCGTCGCCAAGGGCACTTCGGTCGGCATCGCGTGGGGAGAGGCCGGACCCTCGGCGGCAGCTCCCGGCTCGCCAAGCACGCCGGGCAGGTGCACACCCGCCGCCGGCGGGGCGTTGGCCGGAAGGGTGTCGCGGGTCTCCATCGTCGGCTTCAGCCGGGGCAGGGGCGGCGTCGCCGGTGACGCGGGCTCGGGCGGCGGGTTCGCCGGCGCCGCGGGAACCGTCGTCGGCGGCGTCAGCACCATCGGGGCGTCCTGGGCATGGCCGGCGACCGCCGTCACTCCGACGACAGCCACGATCAGACCGCCGACGAGGTTCCTCACCGGACCGGCTCGCCAGCCGCGGCAAGGCGCTCGCATGCCTCGCCGACCGCAGCGGCCGGCCCGCGTGCGTCGTCCCAGACCGCGCGCGACAGCGCGACGAATTCGATACCCGCCGCAGCCGCCTCCTCGACCGAGGCAAGCGCATGCCCGCCCATGACGACTGCCGGAATCACCGCCACCGACGACCACCATGCGGCAAGATCGCGCGCCCTGGCAAAGATGCCGGCGCCGGTGTCGCCGGTCAGTCGGCCGAAGAAGAGATAGTCCGGTCCGGCCTCGGCGGCGACCATGGCATCGTGCCGCGAGGCAAGGCCGCCGGCGCCGACGATGCGGCCCGGATGGAGCGTGCGCACGGCGGCGGTGAGGTCGGCCAATCCGCCGTCGATGTGGACGCCGTCGGCGCCGGTGCGGCCGGCAACCTGCGTGTCGTTGTGGACGATGGCGGCGACGCCACGGGCCTGAGCGACGGGAACGGTCGCGGCGGCCAGGCGCAACAGGCGCGTGGGCCCGTCGGGATCGGCGCCGATGATCAGCGAGGCGACGTTGCCGCCGGACAACGCTTGCGACAGGCGACGGGCGGCGGCGGCCTCGTCGCGGTCGGGAGGTGCCACCAGACAAAGACGACACCGGTTGTCGGGGTCATTCGCCATGACCAGTCACGTCCCGCAGTCGATCGGACGCCGGACGCCAACGCTTCCCTGATTGCGGCGTGCCGGCACCCGGCACGCGGCCATCACGGCAAAATATACGTGATTTGAAGCGCTTTTGCTGCCTTCATGCGGCTTTTTCCAGTTTCGGTTCCCATTTGCCGCTGGTGGCGAGACTGTTCATGTGGGCGCGATGGGCGAAGGCGCGCTGCGCGGCGGCGGCGTTCTCCGCCTTGCCCGCCCACGTCTTCATCGCCGTGGCCTGCAGCGCGCGCCCGTAAGAGAAGGTCAGCGTCCATGGCAGGCCGGCGACCCGGTTCATCAGCGACAGGTGCTCGGTCGCCTGCTCGTCGGACTGGCCGCCGGAAAGGAAGGCGATGCCGGGAACCGCCGGCGGCACGCAGGCCTTCAGCACCGCGATCGTCCTGTCGGCGACCTGCTGCGGCGAGGCCTGCTTCGGCGAATTCTTGCCGGCGACGATCATGTTGGGCTTGAGCACCATGCCCTCCAGCCTGACGTTGGCAAGGGCGAGCTCGGCGAACACCGCCTTCAGCGTCCTCTCGGTCACCGCGTAGCACGTGTTGGCGTCGTGGCCGGCGACGGGCCCATCCATCAACACCTCCGGCTCGACGATGGGTACGATATTGGCCTCCTGGCAAAGGGCGGCGTAGCGTGCGAGCGCATGGGCGTTGGCATGAATGCAATTGTCGGTGGGTAGACCGGGCGCGATGTCGATGACCGCGCGCCATTTGGCGAAGCGGGCGCCAAGCTCATAGTACTCGGCGAGGCGCTCGCGCAGGCCATCGAGACCCTCGGTCACCTTTTCATCGGGAGCGAGCGCCAGCGCTTTGGCGCCCTTGTCCACCTTGATGCCGGGAACGGCGCCGGTGGCCGCAATGAGCTTGGGGAGTGGCGTGCCGTCCTTTCCCTTCTGGCGGATCGTCTCGTCGTAGAGGATGACGCCGGAGATGCAGTTGTTCATCGCCTCTTCGGTGCGGAAAAACATCTCGCGGTAGTCGCGGCGGTTGTCGGCGCTCGAGGCAATGCCGACCTTCTCGAACCGCTTGGTGATGGTGCCGGTGCTCTCGTCGGCGGCGAGAATGCCCTTGCCGGGCGCGACCATACGGCGGGCAATGTCCTCGATCGGTTCAGCCATGTCAGCGTCTCCCTGGACGTTAGGCGGTGTGATGAGCGCCGTTATAGCCAACCGGGCGGCGCTTTCGCCAGACCTGCGGCAACGGCGACGGATTACGTCCGGCCGGTGAACCCCATGTAACCGGCAAGGCAACCGGCCGGCAAGAAATCAGCCGATCGTCCACCGCGTTTCAAAGGAGGACGGACACGGCCCGGTATGCCTACGCCTGCAACCTCAAACCGCCGACTCGACCGTAGGCGCGATCGCGTCAGTCCGGGCGCCGCAAGACCTCGACGCCGGGAAGCGCCTTGCCCTCGAGCCATTCGAGGAAGGCGCCGCCAGCGGTGGAGATGAACGAAAACTTGTCGGCGACGCCGGCATGGTCGAGGGCGGCAACCGTCTCGCCGCCGCCGGCCACCGACAGCAGCTTGCCGGCGTCCGTGCGCTCGGCGGCGTGCCTGGCAACGGCGAGTGTGGCGGCGTCGAAGGGCGGCACCTCGAAGGCGCCAAGCGGCCCGTTCCACACCAGCGTCGAGGCCTTGTCGATCCAGCCGTTGATGGCGGCGATCGAGCGCGGGCCGACGTCGAGGATCATCTGGTCGGCGGGCACCACCTCGATGGCGACGGTGGTCGCGGTGGCACCTTCCTTGAACTCGGACGCGACGACCGCATCGAGCGGCAACACGATCGCATGGCCGGCCTTGTTGGCGGCGATCATGATCTTGCGGGCGGTGTCGGCGAGGTCGGGCTCGGCGAGCGACTTGCCGACGGCGACACCCTTGGCGAGCAGGAAGGTGTTGGCCATGCCGCCGCCGATCACCAGCGCATCGACCTTGTCGACGAGATGGAGAAGAACGTCGATCTTGGACGACACCTTGGCGCCGCCAACGACGGCGACGACCGGTCGCTTCGGACTGGCGAGGGCCGCTTCCAGCGCCTCCAGCTCGGCCTGCATGGCGCGCCCGGCGAAGGCAGGCAGCTTGTGCGCCAGCCCCTCGGTCGAGGCGTGGGCGCGATGGGCGGCCGAGAAGGCGTCGTCGACGTAAAGGTCGCCAAGTGCGGCGAGCGCGTCGACGAAGGCGGGGTCGTTCTTCTCCTCGCCCTTGTGGAAGCGGGTGTTTTCCAGCACCAGCACGCCGCCGTCGGCCATCTCGCCGATGGCATTGGCGGCGGCCTCGCCGACGCAGTCGTCGGCGAAGGCAACCGGCTTGCCGATCACCCCGGCGACGGCGGGCACCACGTGCTTCAGCGACATCGCCGCCACCCGCTCGCCCTTCGGTCGGCCGAAATGGGCGAGCAGGATGACCTTGCCGCCCTTGTCGGCGATCTCGTCGATGGTGGGGGCGACGGCGCGGATGCGGGTGAGGTCGGAGACCTTGCCGTCGGCCATCGGCACGTTGAGGTCGACGCGGACGAGCACGCGTTTGCCCTTCACGTCGGCGTCATCGAGGGTGCGAAAAGCGGCCATGCTTGCGCTTCGCGGGTCTGCTAGTGGAGCTTGCCCATGGCGACGGCGGTGTCGGCCATGCGGTTGGAGAAGCCCCACTCGTTGTCGTACCAGGCGACGACGCGCACGAAGGTGTCGTCGATGACCTTGGTCTGGTCGAGGGCGACGGTGGAGGAATGAGC
>CAZSWL010000023.1:0-19053 GCA_964610725.1 uncultured Bauldia sp. | reverse complement strand
GTCGCTGTAGCCGACCAGCCGCATGTTGTGGACGTAGTCCGGTTTGGGCAGATCGTTCTTGGCCATCGGTAGTTCCTCCCCTCTTCCCGACTTCTCCAGGTCGCGCCCCGGCCACTCGTATGGGGCCTGCATCTTGACGGGCCGATTGCTGGAGCGTCTGGATTGAATTGCGGACAGGCTGGTTATAGCAGATTTGTGTGGGCTGTAGCGTGTTTCGCCTTGACGTCTTGGGCCGAGGCCAAGCCCGTTTGAAAGGGATGGATCATGCCTGACGAAAGGGCCGATCGCGGCCCGCCGCGTCCTTGGCGCGCTTTCGTGTTTGAGCGGTTCGAGCCATCCGAGAAATCGCTCGACTGGCTGCGGTCCAAGGGGGTCGAACTCACCCTCGGGTACTGCATGTGGGAGTCGCCGTTCTGGCGCTACTCGGAGGACGAGTTCATCGCGACCGCGCAGGGCCACGTCGCCGTCATGGGAGCCAGCGGCACCCGCATCACCCGTCGCATCATCGAGGCGTTGCCCGACCTGCGCTGCATTTCGAAATTCGGCATCGGCTACGACAGCATCGATATCGAGGCGGCTACCGAGCACGGCGTATTGGTTGCCAACACGCCGGAAGACTCGCAGGTCACCACCGTCTGCGAGCATGCCATCGGCCTGATCCTGGCCCTCAAGAAGCAGCTACTCATCTGGACGCCCGAGTTCATGCGTCAGGGCGGCTGGCGGGGCACCGTGTTCGCCACCTCCATCAAGGGGTCGACCGTCGGCATTGTCGGTTTGGGACGTATCGGCACGGGCGTCGCCGAGCGACTTGCCGGCTGGGACGTGCGCATCCTGGGCTATGACCCATACCTCGACGAGGCGCCGGGCGGCGTGACCCTCACCGACCTCGATACGCTGCTGTCCGAGTCGGACATCGTCACCCTTCATGCCGCGCCGACCGCCGAAAACCGCCATCTGATCGATGGGCGCGCCTTCGGGCTGATGAAGTCGGCTGCCATTCTGGTCAACACCGGACGCGGCTGGCTGCTCGACTACGAGGCGCTCCGCGACAGCCTGGCGGAGGGCCGCATTGCCGGCGCCGCGCTCGACGTCTATGACCGTGAACCACCCGATCCTGCCGATCCGTTGTTCACCATGCCGAATGTCATCTGCACGCCGCACGTCGCCGCATGGACGCTCGCCGGCATCGAAAACGTCGGCTGGCACGCCGCCCGCAATCTGTGGGCGATGATCAGCCGCGAGGGTTACGCCGACGTGGTCAATCCGCAGGCGCGACGACGCCTGCGGCAGCCGGCGCGCTGACAGCAAGTCGCGTCGACAACAGCACACGAACCGAGGACGACATCCGGTGGAACAGAAGCTCGGCGCCACACCGGCGGGCCAACGCAGGCTGCCGGTCCCGATTCTTGCGCTGACCATGAGCGCGTTCGCCGTCGGCACCGCCGAATTCGTCATCGCCGGGCTGCTGCCCAACATCGCCGGCGACCTTGGCGTATCGATCCCGAGCGCCGGCCTGCTGGTCACCGCCTATGCGCTGGGCGTGGTCGTCGGCGCGCCGATACTCGCGGTGGCGACGTACGCGCTGCCGCGCAAGCGCGTGCTGCTGATGATGCTCGGCATCTTCATCGTCGGCAATTTCCTGTCGGCGATTTCGTCGAGCTACTCGCTGCTGATGGTCGCCCGCATCGTCGCGGCCTTCGCTCACGGGACGCTGTTCGGCGTCGGTTCGGTGGTCGCGGCCGAACTGGTGCCGGCCAACCGTCGCGCCAGTGCCATCGCGCTGATGTTCACCGGACTGACGTTGGCCAACATCATCGGCGTTCCGCTCGGCACCTTGATCGGTCAGTCGCTCGGCTGGCGCGCCACCTTCTGGGCGATCACCGCGCTCGGCGTGCTGTCGCTGAGTGCGGTTGCCGCCCTGGTGCCGAACGTCGCCGACACCGGCTCGGGCAGTCTTGCCCGCGAGTTCACCGTTCTGCGCCGGCCGCGAGTGTTGTTGGCTCTGCTGACCACCGTGCTCGGCTGGGGCGGTGTGTTCACGCTGTTCACCTACGTGGTGCCGATCCTCGAAAACGTCAGCGGCTTCAGCCCGCGCGCGGCGACCGTGATCCTCTTCGTGATCGGCGTCGGTCTGACCGTCGGCATCAACGTTGGCGGCCGCCTCAGCGACCGCGGCCTCATGCGCGCATTGATCTGGATGCTGATCACGTTCGCCGTTCTGTCGCTGGCGTTTTCGCTGGCGAGCCACAGCCGGATCGCGGCGGTGATCGTCATCTTCCTGTGGGGAGTGGCGGGATTTGCCACCGTGCCGCCGTTGCAGACGCGCGTCCTCGACAGCGCCAGGGAAGCGCCGAACCTCGCCTCGACGCTCAACGTCGGCGCCTTCAATCTCGGCAACGCCGGCGGCGCCTTCGTCGGCGGTCAGGCGATCGCATGGGGTCTCGGTCTCACGGCGGTGCCGGTCGCGGCCGCGCTGGTTGCCGTCAGCGGCCTCGTCGTCGCTGCCTTCGCCGCAATTCTCGACAGGCGGAACCGGGCCTAGCCGTTTGTTCGCCGCCGCCGGTCAATCGCCGCCGCTCACGCCACGCCGGCCCGGTTCCAGCCGCGTCCGCGGTCGCCGAACGCCTGCCAGCCGGTATCGGTGACCGCGACAGTATCCTCCAACTTGACGAAGCCCCTGCGGGGGTGAGGCAGGGTCGTCTCGATCGACAGCACCATGCCTGTCGCCAGCGGCCGGTCGGCGTCGTAGGCCGGATAGACGATCGGGCCGTGGTCGGTCAGCCGCGGCGCCTCGTGGCTGATCAGCCCCATGCCGTGAGCGACGAACTCGAGCACGTTCCCGTGCGGCGAACGGCGCAGCACATCCTCGGCCGCCGCCATCACGTCGCCGCCTCGCGCGCCTGCCCGCACCGGCTTTCTCGCCGCCTGCTGAATCGCATCGACCTCGGCGAGCAGGTCTTGCAGTTCGGCGTCCGGTTCGCCGGCGATCGCCATGCGGCAGAGATCGCCGATATAACCCTTGAAGTTGCCGCCCGAATCCAGCGACAGGATATCGCCCTCCCGCCACACCTGATCGGACGGGGCCCGGTTGAGGCTGGTGCCGGCCGTTATCAGGCAATATTCGAATGTGAGGCCGCGACCGACCTCCTCACGTCGCAGCGCCTCGGTCAACGCCAGCTTCGACGTTCCCGGACCATGGCCGGCAATGACGGCCAGCATCGAGTCGACCACGCGGTCGGACGCTTGGCGCACGTATTCCAGTTCGCGCGCACTCTTTATTGCGCGCAGGCGCTCAAGCGGAAACTGGGCGTCGACGATGCGACAGCCCGGCATCTCGGCGCGCAGAACGGCCTCGGCGTCGGCGGGCATGAATCCGCGTTCCACGCCGATGGTCAGCGACCCGGCGCCAAGCCGGCGCAAATGGCCGATCGCCGCCGTCATTGCGTCGACGCTGCCGCACGCCTTGTCAAACCGCGGCATCCAGAATTTGCCGAGATCGCGCTCGTACCTCTCCATTCCGTCGCCGACGTAGGCGGCCTCATCCGGCCGCCCGCGCCGATAGATCAGAATGGGCAGATAGCGGCTGATACCGATCGCGTCGAAATGGTCGAAGAAGAAGTAGCGGTAGTCGCCGACCAGGTACTGGATGTTGTGCTTGGACGAGACGAGCAGGATGTCGATCGCAGCCTCTTCGAGCAGCGCGTCGAGTTTGTCTGTGTCGAACGGGATCGGCGACGCCGTCGCGGTCGCTTCATCGGTCGATTTCTCCGGCGTCTGCGATTGGTCTGCAACGGCCATGTCCGCCCTCCCTGGTTGGCAGGCCGATCATAGACCCCGACCGGCGGGCGGTGAACCGGCAAGCCGGCATCAAAAGCCGACCGCCTGACCGTCGCGCCGGCTTTCGGTGGCAGCGATGAAGCCGTCATCGCCGTCGCGCCAGATGACCTGGGCTCCGCCGAGATCGAGCGGGGCGGCCTCGCCCAGTTGGTGGCCGCGTTGCGCCAGCCCGGCTCGGAAGTCGTCCGGCCACGTCGCTTCGAGCGTTACCGTCTCCCCGTTGATCCGCCATCGCGGCGCGTCGATTGCCGCTTGCGGATTGTGTCCGTGCGCAAACATGCGCACGCCGATCTGAACGTGACCTTGCGGCTGCATTTCCCCGCCCATCACGCCGAACGCGGCCACCGCCGCGCCATCCCTGGTCGCGAACGCCGGAATGATGGTGTGCAGCGGCCGCTTGCGCGGACCGACCTGGTTGGGATGACCCGGCGTCAGCACGAAGCCGCTGCCCCGATTGTGGAGGGCGATGCCGGTGCCGGGAACGACGATGCCCGAGCCGAAGCCTCGGAAATTCGACTGGATGTAGGACACCATCATGCCGTCGGCATCACCGGCGGCGAGGTACACGGTGTCACCGCTGACCTGTTTGCCGGTGACCGGAACGCGCGCGCGCGCGCGGTCGACGAGACGGGCCCGCTCGTCGAGGTAGCCCGGGTCGAGCAGGTCGGCCGCTTGCAGGCGCATGGCGGCGGCGTCGCCGACATGGGCGTACACGTCGGCCGCCGCCAGCTTGATTGCCTCGATCTGCAGATGCTGGATGGCGTCGCCGTCCGGATCGAGACCCTCGAGGTCGAGCCGGTCGAGCACGCCAAGGGCGATCAGCGCCGTCAGCCCCTGGCCGCTCGGCGGCAGCTCGTGGATGCGATAGTCGCGGAAACCCACCGAGATCGGCGTCACCCAGTCGCCGGCATGGTCGGCGAGGTCGGCGAGCGACAGAGCGCCGCCGCCGGCAGCCGCCGCCGCAACGATCGCCTCTGCCAGCCGGCCGCGGTAGAAGGCCTCGCCGCGCGTCTCAGCGATCAATTGCAGCGTGGCCGCCTGATCGGGACAGCGGAAGCGCTCGCCGGGCAGGGGAGCCCGGCCACCGGGCAGGAAGGTCGCCGCAAGGTCCGCGAATCCGCCCAGTCTGTCGCCGTGATGCTGCCATAGCGCCGACACCCGCGGCGTGACCAGGAAGCCGTCGGTTGCGTAGCGGATCGCCGCCTCGAACAGAACCTCGAACGGCACGCGCCCGAAGCGTTGATGGAGGGCCGCCCAGGCGGAGACCGCACCGGGAACCGTGACCGAGTTCCAGCCGGTGTCCGGCATTTGGTCGAGCCCCGCGAACCGCTGTGGCGTCCACGCCGATGGCGAGCGGCCGGAGGCGTTGAGACCGTGCAATGCGCTTCCGTCCCACACGATGGCAAACACGTCGCCGCCGATCCCGTTCATCGCCGGCTCGACCACGGTCAGGGTGATGGCGGTGGCCAGCGCCGCGTCGACGGCGTTGCCGCCCCGGGCGAGCATGGACAGCCCGGCCTGCGCCGCCAGCGGCTGCGAGGTCGCCACGCAATTTGCCGCCAACGTCGGCACGCGCACCGACCGATACGGGAATTGCCAGTCCATCCCGTCTAGATCCGCGCCAGCAGGGCGGCGCCGAAACCGATCATTGCCAGCCCGCCGGCGCGCCCGATCCAATGCCCGAAGGGGAAGAGCTTCTCGATGAACACCACGACGGTAAGGGCGGCCATCCACAGGATGTTCATGATGCCGCCGACGAACATCAGCGCCATCAGCAACCAGCAACAGCCGAGACAGAAGGTGCCGTTGCCGAGACCCATCGCGAATGCCCCGGCCCGGCCGTCGCGCCAGTGGTTGAGCACGAAGGCGAGGGGAGACCGGCACTTGTCGAGGCAGGCATTCTTCAACGGGGTGAGCTGAAACAGTCCCGCCGCCACCAACAGCGACCCGCCGACGATCGGGTTCGTCATCTCCATCATCGGCGACATCATACGCGCCTGCTCCAGCCCCCATTGCGCCAGCGTCGCCAACAGGCTGAACGCGCCCCACACCGCCAAATATCCTGCCGCGAACACTGCGGTGGAGACGAACGGCCGACCGCGGGTGCGTCTGCGCCGGTTGACCGCCGCGAAGGTCAGCAGCGTGGGAGCCGCGCTCGGCAGCATCATGCCGACCATCATCACCCACCACATCGCCAGCATCGTTGCGAAGTGCAGCGCACTCCACGGCTGCGGACCGGCCGACATCGCCATGCCGACCATGGCGTCCATGCCCGGTGCGTCCGTCATCTGGCGGGCCAGCAGCCACATGTACGTCCAGGCAAGGACGCTCACGCCGATCAGCGCGGTCAGGATGGTGATCCGGTCGCGCAACAGAAGTCCCGCCAGGAGCGAGGGGCGGTCGGGTGGGGCGGCGATCATCACGCGAAGAAGAGGTCGACGACGGGACGTGGGTGACTCACGCGGCCCAGCTGAACGGCGCGAAGTGCCCGTTGTTGCCGGCGCCGACCATGTCGAGATCGAGGCCGAACACGTGAACGTGCGTCTCCCGCGCCGTCGCCAGTGCCACCCGCGGGTTGGCCGGGTGCTCGGTATTGTCCATGTAGAGCGGGGTGTCGGGAGCCGCCGTCGCCGGGACGCCGTCGATCGTGAATGAGAGGGCGTCGGCGATATCGGTCGATCGAGTGAGACCGTCGATGCGGAACGCGATCGGCCTGAACGCGACGCCGCGGAAGTCGCTGACGAACGTATCGCGAATGTCCGCCGGCGGTCCGCCGGCCTCGCCGCTGGCGATGGCGGCAAGCGCCTTGCGCTGGGCCTCGTTCGCGCGCTCGTCGACGATGCAGGCGAAGATCCAGTTTCCGTCCGCCATGACCTTGCCCGTGTTGAAAACCAGGGCGAAGCCCAGGCCGTCAAGCGGCGTGTCGCCGCTGCGACCCTGATCGATCCGGTAGACGTGCACCGAGGTGCACCGGTCCTGGGTCACCGCGCCCTTCGAGTTGGTATAGATGCACGGGCACAGATAGTCGCAATTGCAGCTCTCCATGAATTCGCCGCTGAGCTGCCAGCTCGGTTGTGCCATTGTTCTGCCCCTCGCTACGCGCCGAGCCCGATCAACTCGCGCCACTCCTCGATGGTCTGACCGCTGCTCATGGCGTCGTTGGTCAGGCCGTTGACGGCAAACGACGGCGAGGTGTGGACGCCGTTCTGACGGCAGTATTTCGCGTGCCATCTGAGCGCCCGGTCGACGGTCTTGAACTTGAACGGCTCGGCGAGATCGATCCCGCTGAGTTCGGCAATGCGCGCGACCACCTGCGCCGGGCTCATTTCCATGTTGGGCCCCATGCAGTGGTCCTCGCAGACGAATTCCTCCCGATGGTCGTAGACCGCGCTCATCGCCGCGATCCCCGCCCGTTTTCCTGCGGCGGTGGCCGACGCCGCAAGAATGCAGCGGGTCACCACGCCCGAAAACAGATGCCACGGCTGCGACAACAGCCGAACCTTGACGGTCAGCTGGTCGTCGCCGACGGCCGCGACCAGCGGCTCCAGTTTGGCGAAGGCGCGCTTCGAGTACGGGCAGGTCGGTTCGAGAAACGCCTCGAATTCGATCTTGCCGTGGCCGAACTCGATCGGCTCGGGTTCCCTCACTGCTTGTGCTGTGGCCGACATTCTTCCTCGCCGCGACTTCATTGTTTTATGTCGATAGCATGGACCTGATCCGCTGTCTCGGCGGCCGAGGCAGGACCCCGCAGGACCGCCCGATCCCTTGCCCGGCCCTCGGGCCGGCGCAATTGCGATCGTCCCCGCCGCACCATACCATCACGTCGCGTTTGTTCGCACGCAAGACTGTGAGCCGCCGTTCATGCCGTCGCTCAACACCGAAGCTGCGTTTGCCCTGCCCGATGACGCCACCGCGGCCGCGCTGGTCGGCCGGGTCTGGCGGCCGCGGGTGGAAGGGCCGTCGGTCGTTGTCGTCGCCGATGGCATGGTCAGGGACATTTCCGCCGCCGCGGCCACCGTGCGCGATCTTTGCGAGCACGCCGACCCGGCCGCTTTCGCTCGCTCCGCCGAGGGCGAACCGGTGGCTACGCTCGCCGAGGTTCTCGCCAACACGCCGCGCGAGACGCGCGATCCCGCACGACCGTGGCTGCTGGCGCCCGTCGATCTTCAGGCGATCAAGGCTGCCGGCGTCACCTTCGCGGTGTCCATGCTGGAGCGGGTGATCGAGGAGCGCGCGCGCGGCGCTCCCGACAAGGCGGCCGCCATCCGGGCCGAGATCGCCGGCCTGATCGGCGACGATCTCGCCAAGCTGAAGCCGGGATCGGCGGAAGCGATGAAACTCAAGGAACTGCTCATCGCCAACGGCATGTGGTCGCAATATCTCGAGGTCGGCATCGGTCCGGACGCCGAAATCTTCACCAAGGCGCCGCCGATGGCGGCGGTCGGTCATTTGAGCGAGGTCGGCATCCACCCCATGTCGCGCTGGAACAATCCCGAACCGGAGGTGGCGCTGGTGGTTGCGTCGTCGGGCGCCGCCGTCGGCGCCACCCTCGGCAACGACGTAAACCTGCGCGACGTCGAGGGTCGCTCGGCGCTGTTGCTCGGCAAGGCCAAGGACAACAACGCCAGCGCCGCGCTCGGGCCGTTCATCCGGCTGTTCGACGACGATTTCACCATCGCTGATGTCGGCGTCGTCGAGGTGACGCTGACCGTCGAGGGCGATGACGGCTATCGCCTCGACGCGGCGAGCGCCATGAGCCGCATCAGCCGCTCGCCTGAGGAACTGGTCGCCGCCATGATTGGCCCGCACCATCAGTACCCTGACGGCGCCGTGCTCTATCTCGGCACCATGTTCGCGCCCGTCGACGACCGCGACGTTGCCGGTGAAGGGTTTACCCACAAGGTCGGCGACATCGTCACCATCGCTTCGCCGCGGCTCGGCCGCCTTGCCGACCGGGTCGTCCTGGCGGGCGATGCGCAGCCGTGGACCTTTGGCACGGCCGCGCTCATGCGCAATCTGGCAAGCCGCCGGCTGCTCTAGACGGACACCCGCCGGCGCCGCCTCATGCTTGCGTGTAGGCGGTCTTCACGGTGGTGAAAAATTCGGCGGCATATTTGCCTTGCTCGCGCGGGCCGTAGCTCGACCCTTTGCGGCCGCCGAACGGCACGTGATAGTCGACGCCGGCGGTGGGCAGATTGACCATGACCATGCCGGCCGTAGAGTTGCGCTTGAAGTGGGTGGCGTGTTTCAGGCTGGTGGTGCAGACGCCCGAAGTCAGTCCGAACGGCGTGTCGTTGGCGACCGCCAGCGCTTCCTCGTAGTCCTTGACGCGGATGACGCTGGCAACCGGTCCGAAGATCTCTTCGCGGTTGATCCGCATGGCCGGGGTGGTGTCGGTGAACAGCGCCGGCTGCAGATAGAATCCCGGAGTGTCGCGGTTCAGCCGCTCGCCGCCCCACATCAGCCTGGCGCCCTCGTCCTTGCCGATGCCGATGTAGTCCTCGTCCTGCTTCAGTTGGCTGGCATCGACCACCGGTCCGATCTGGGTCCCCTGCTTGCAGGCGTCGTCGACCACCAGGCCCTTGAGGCGCTCGCTGAGGGCGGCGACGAACTTGTCGTGAATGCCGGCGGTGACCACCAGCCGCGACGAGGCGGTGCAACGCTGGCCGGTCGAGAAATAGGAGCCGTTGGTGGCGACTTCGACGGCGAGCGCGAGATCGGCGTCATCGAGGACGACCAGCGGGTTCTTGCCACCCATCTCGAGCTGGAACTTGCGCATGTGCCTGACGGAGGCGTCGGCGACCTTGCGGCCGGTGCCGATCGAGCCGGTGAACGTGATCGCGTCGACGTCGGGCGAGTCGAGGATCGTTTGACCGACCACCGAGCCCTTGCCGAGGACCAGGTTGACGATGCCTTCCGGCAGCCCGGCGCGTGCCAGGATGTCGACCAGCGTCCACGTGCACGCCGGCACCAGGTCGGCCGGCTTGACCACCACCGTATTTCCGTAGGCAATCGCCGGTGCCATCTTCCAGGCCGGGATGGCGATCGGGAAATTCCACGGCGTGATGATGCCGACCACGCCGACCGGTTCGCGGGTCATCGCCACCTCGATCCCCGGTCGCACGCTCGGTACCGTCTCGCCGGATAGCCGCAGGCATTCGCCCGCGAAGAAATCGAAAATCTGCCCGGCGCGCACGGTTTCGCCGATGCCCTCGGCCAGTGTCTTGCCTTCCTCGCGCGCCAGCAGCCGCCCGATCTCGGCCCGTCGCGCCAGAATCTCGTCCGCGGCGGCCTTCAGGATGTCGTGGCGCTGTTGGATGCCTGAGTGTGACCACGACCGAAACGCGGCCTTGGCGGCGGCGATGGCAGCCTTCGTGTCGTCGGCGCTGGCGCGGGCAAACATGCCAACGACGTCGTCGGTATTGGAGGGATTGATGTCGGGGACCGCCTCGCCCTCCACCCACTTTCCGCCGATGTAGTTGCGGTGCAATTGTTCCATGTCGATCACTTCCTGTTGTCGTGCTGTCGGGTGTCGGAGGAGAGGTCCGCACGGATCCGGCGCTCTCGCCCATTCCAATCGTTGCCGCCGAAAAGTCAATCGCGCCCGCTACGGCGGAGCCGGGACGGCGTCGTCGCCCGCTCCCTGGCGGCGCCTTATTCCATGTGGAAGACGGTCACCAGCGGCACCGAGATCGGCTCGTTGTCCGGTTTCACCGTCATGACGTCGGCCATGCGCGCCCACCAGCGTTTCATCACCGGGTGGTCGGGGAGGTCGTCCATGCGATGATCGTCGGTGCGCCACAAGACGCCGAACAGGATGTTGGTCTCACGATCGAGGTGGATGGAATAATCGGAGATGCCGGCGTCCCTGAGCAGCGCCACCAGCTCCGGCCAGATCGCGTCGTGGCGGCGTTTGTATTCCGCCTCCATGCCGGGATTGAGCTGCATCTTGAACGCGTACTTCTCCATCACCGTGTCCTCCAGCGGTCGGCGATCTTGCCGGCCACGATCGGCAGCGCGATCACGCCGATCAGCAGCGAGCCGATGAAGATCGACTGGACGATGCCCGGCACGTTGAGCAGACCAAAGCCGAAGGTGACCAGCCCCATGACGAAACCGGCGATGACGACGCCGGGAATGGTGCCCGATCCGCCGAGAATGTTTACGCCGCCAAGCACCACCATGGTGATCACCTCCAGCTCCCAGCCCATGGCGATAGTCGGCCGCGTCGAGCTGATGCGCGAGGTGAGCAGCACCGCGGCAACGCCGCTCATCAACCCGGTAAGCATGAACAGCGAGAAGCGAATGCGGTTGACGCGCACACCAGAGAACTGGGCGGCGATAGGGTTGTTGCCGATGGCATAGATGCGCCGCCCGAACGACGTGAGATGGAGGACGACGCCGAAGACGACCGCCAGCACCAAGAACAGCACGAACTCGAACGAGAACACCCACCAGACGTAGCCCTGACCGAAGAAGTTGAAGCCTTCCGGATAGGTGCGATAGACGTGATCGCCCAGCACCACAAAGGCGATGCCGCGGAAGAGGCTCATCGTGCCGATCGTCACGACGATCGAGGGAATGGCGAAGCGCGTGACGATGAAACCGTTGAAGGCGCCGGCCGCCACGCCCACCGCGAGGCCGACGATGACCAGCACCGGCGGTCCGAAGCCGGCGGTCGCCGCCGCCCCCATCGCAGTCGACGACAGCGCGATGATCGAGGCGACCGACAGGTCGATCTCGGCGCAGATGATCAGGAGCGCCATCGCCAGGGCGATGGTCGCCTTCTCCGTGAAATTGAAGGTGGCGTCGGACAGGTTGTAGGGGTTCAGGAAATACGGTGACGCCATCGAGTTGAAAATGAAGATGGCGACGGCGACGGCGAACAAGAGGAGTTCCCAGCGCTTCCACCAGTCGAAGCGGCCGACCACACGGTCGGGGATCACGTGCGGGGCGAGCGCCTGCTGGTTCATGACGCCACCGCTTCCTTGAGGATCAGGCGGCCGGTCCGGCGCCGTTCGCGCCCGGCGTTTATGATGACCGCGCCGAGAATGGCAGCGCCGGAGATCGCGAGCTGCCAGAACGGCGAGATATGCATCACCGGCAGGGCGTTCTTGACGACACCGAGGAAAAGCGCTCCGAGCACGGCACCCGGCACGGTGCCGATGCCGCCGGCGATCGACACGCCGCCGATGACGCAGGCGGCCACCACCTCCAGCTCGAAGCCGGTGGCGATGTCGACGTAGGCGATGGTGTAGCGCGACGCCCACAGGTAGCCGCAGAACCCGGCGATGGTGCCGGAGATGCAGAACGCGATGAACTGGGTCCGGCCGACGTTGATGCCGGTGTAGACGGCGGCGATCGGGTTGCCCCCCGTCGCATAGAAGGCGCGGCCGATTCGCGTTCGCCACATAACAAAGGCGACGACGATCACCACCACGATGGCGATCCACGACATCACCGGCAGATCGAGAAACTCCGCGCGCGGCACCGCGATGAATGCGGGGCTCATCTGCCGTCCGACGATCGAGGTGCCGCCGGAGGCGAGGAAGGCAAGCCCGCGATAGATCGACAGCGTGCCGAGGGTAACCACGATCGGCGGGATGCCGACCAGCCACACCATGGTGCCGTTGAAGGCGCCGAGGCCGAGGCCGACTGCCGCCGCCACAAGCATCAGAAGTGGTATCGGCACCTCCGGATGAGCGGCGTTGATGAGCGCGACGATCACGCCGGTGAACGCGATGTTGGCGCCGACCGAAAGGTCGATGCACTTGGTCAGGACGACCATCGTCTGACCGAGCGCCACCATGATCAGGATGGAGGTATCGTTGAACAGGCCGGCCAGGTTCGCCGGCGTCACGAAGCTCGGCGTGATGAAACCGATGCCGGCCGTCATCACCGCGACGATGATCGCCAGCAGGACGTCGCGACCGACGCGCATGTCAGGCCGCCTCCGCCGGGACGTTGCCGGTGGCGGCCGCGACCAGCGTCTCGGCCGTGAGCCCGGCCGCGTCGAAGCGGCCGACGATCCGGCCCTGCCGCATGACGATGACTTGGTCGCTCATACCGAGAATTTCCGGCAGTTCGGACGACACCATGACGATCGCGGCGCCGTGCGCGGTCAATTCCCGCATGAAGCCGTGGACGGCGGCCTTGGAGGCGACGTCGATGCCCTTGGTCGGCTCGTCGAGGATGATGACCCGCGGCTCGGTGGCGAGCCACTTGCCGATCACCACTTTCTGCTGATTGCCGCCCGAAAGCGTCGCCACCTGCTGGCTGAGGCTCGCCGCCCGCACATCGAGGCGACCGGCGTAGCGACGGGCGAGTTCGAACTCGCGGGCGAGGTCGAGGAAGCCGTTGCGCGAGAGGCGGCCAAGCGACGGCAACGTGATGTTCTGGAAGACCGGCAGCGCCAGCACGACGCCCTGGCGCTGGCGCTCCTCCGGCACGTAGACGATGCCGGTGTCGACGGCGTCGGCGGGGCGACGCACGAAAATCGGCTTGCCGTTGAGCATGACGGTGCCGCCGGCGACGCGGGTGACGCCGAACAACGCCTGCATGACCTCGCTGCGGCCGGACCCGACGAGCCCGTAGAAGCCGAGGATTTCGCCCTTGCGCACGCTGAAAGAGATGTCGGCGAACTCGGTCGGATGCGACAGGCCGTCGACAGCGAAGACCGTCTCGCCGGGCGTCACCACCGGCTTCGGAAATATCTCGTCGACCGTCCGTCCGACCATCAGCGAGATCAGCTCGGCGGGGGTTGCCTCATCGACCAGGCCCTCGCCCACCGAGCGACCGTCGCGCAGCACCGTGTAGCGGTCGGCAACGCGGAAGATCTCCTCGAACTTGTGGCTGATGAAGAGGATGGCTTTGCCCTCGGCCTTCAACTTGGCGATGATCCGATAAAGCTCGTCCACTTCTTTGTAGGAGAGCGAGGCGGTCGGCTCGTCCATGATGACGATCTTGGCCTCGACCGACAGAGCGCGGGCTATCGCGACCAGATGCTTGCGCGCGATCGCCAGCTCGCGCAGCCGCATGCCGGGATCGAGGTCGACCTCGAGCTCGTCGAGGATCGCCCGGGTGCGCGCCCGCATGGCCTTCCAGTCGAGGAACCCGAACCGCCCGGTGATGGGATGACCAAGAAAGACGTTCTCGGTGACCGTCAACTCGTCAAAGAGGACCGTTTCCTGGTGAGTCGCGGTAATGCCGCGATGGAAGGCCGTCTCGGCATTAGGGATCGTGATTTCTTCGCCGGCGAGCGTGATGCGGCCCTCGTCCGGCGCATAGACGCCAGTCAGGATCTTGACCAGCGTCGACTTGCCGGCGCCGTTCTCGCCGACGAGCGCGGTGACCGTGCCCGGCAAGAGGCTGAGGCTGACTTTCTCCAGCGCCCTGACGCCGGGAAAGGATTTCGAGATGCCGACGGTTTCGAGAACAGGCGCAGTGGCTTGCAAGGGTATCTCCGGTCGTTGCCGCGCAAGCGGGGCGTCTGTTGGTGGCAACCTCGCCGTCGGTCGGCGCCGCCGTTGGCCTTCCGGATCGACTCAAGCAGTCTGGCGCCGAGAATGGTAGTGTCGATTGGGCAAAAAGGAGGAGGCGGCTTGCGCCGCCTCCTCCTGGCTTCGCGGTCGGTCAGTAAACCTTGGCGAACTCGTCGATGTTGGACGAGTCGAACACGAACGGGGGCGCCATCGCACCCGACAGATCGTCGTCGAGCTTGACCTTGCCGAGCTTGCCCATCGACAGCTCGCCGCCGGCCACCGCCTTCTCCTTGCCGGTGGCGAGGTTGTAGGCGATCGTCGTCGCGGCATAGCCGAGGTCGATCGGGTTCCACAGCGCGAACTCAGGCGCGGCGCCCGACTTGACGTGGTTGATCATCTCCGACGGCAGGCCGAGGCCGGTCACCAGCACCTTGCCGACGAGCTTGTTGTCCTCGACGTACTGGGCGGCGGCGGCGATGCCGACGGTGGTCGGCGCGATGATCACCTTCAGGTTCGGATCACTCTCGATCAGGCCCTTGGCCTCCGTGTAGCTCTTGTCCTGCTTGTCGTCACCGTAAACGACCTTGGTCAGGTTGACGTTCGCATACATGCCGGTGTCGTCCTGCATCACCTTGATCCAGGCGTTCTGGTTGGTCGCCGTCGAGGTCGCCGACAGGATCGCGACGTTGCCCTTCTGGCCCTTGAGCAGATCATTGGCCATCTTCAGGCACTGGTCGCCGATGAGTTTGGTACCGGAAGCGAGCAGGTTCATCTCACGACCGGCCTTGGAGACGCCGGAGTCGAACGAGATGACCGTGATGCCGCGGTCCATCGCCTTCTTCAGCGCCGGCACCAGCGCGTCGGCGTCGTTGGCCGAAACGGCGATGGCGTTGACGCCCTGGGCGACCAGCGAGTTGATGATGTCGATCTGGCCTTCCGGCGTCGCCTGGGTCGGTCCGGTGTAGATGACCTGGACGTCGCCGAGTTCCTTGGCGGCTTCCTGGGCGCCCTTGTTGGCGGCGTCGAAGAAGCCGTTGCCGAGATTCTTGACGAGCAGTGCGATCTTGATGGTGGCCGCCGATGCCGGCGTAACGGCGAGGGCGAGCGCCACGGCGCTGCCGATCGCCAATGTCTTCAGGAATTTCATTCTCGGTCCTCCCTTAGGTTACACGGACTTGTCTGATGCTGGTTCGGCGGCTGTCATGCCGCCGACGCCTCCTGTTGGCCGGCCGCGCCGGCGACGATGAGGCGCACTCCCGCTTGCTCGACGACTTTGGCGTCGCGCGTGGACACGGCGTCGTCGGTAATCAACGTGTGCACCCGCTCGAGCGGGCAAAGAATGAGGCTGGAGCGACTGCTGAATTTGGAAGAGTCGACCAGCAGCACCAGCTCCTCGGCCTGGTTGATCAGTTTCTGCTCCGCCTGGATGAGGAGCGGATCACCTTCCATCACGCCGATCGGGCTGACGCCTCCGGCGCCCATGAACATGCGCCGCGCGAAAAAGTTGCGCGTCACGTCGTTGTCGAACGGGCTGAGGATGATGTTCTGCTCGCGATAGATCGCGCCGCCCGGAAGCGTGATGGTGTTCTTGGAATTGCGCAGCAGGTGGTCGGCGATCGGAAACGAGTTGGTCAGGATCTGCATCCGTCGCCGGGCGAGGTCGTGGACCATCTGAAAGGTGGTGGTGCCGCCGTTGATGATGATCGAATCGCCGTCCTGGCAGAGCGCGACGGCCGCGCGCGCGATCGCGCGCTTCTTGTCGATGTTGACGCCCTCGTTGACCGAGAACGGCCGCCCGGCGATGCCGACGGTCTGCGGCGGATGGATCGCCTCGGCACCACCGCGCACGCGGCGCAGCCGGCCGGCCACGTGCAAAGCGCCGATATCGCGACGGATCGTTGCCTTCGACGCCCCCGTGAGCTCGACAAGCTGCGTCACGGTGACGACCGGTCGGTCGGACACCTCACCCAAGATCACGCGGTGGCGCTCGATTTCGTGCATCGGCCCTCCGATGTGGCGACAACAACAAGGAATTGAGGCAGTGTCAATCAAAAACGATCATTTCCGACAATTGTGCGGCGCAACAGGTCCTTAGATGCGATGCAAGATGATTGCGGCTGAGCGCTTTTGATTGACAGACATGCAGGCATTTGCGAGACCATGCCCGAGGCCGCCGATCGTCGGGCGGGCAGCACCATCGATACGCCGATGACAGCACCACTCGAAAGTCCGCTTCTCGCCAGCCGATGGGACGAGCGCCACGCCGCCCGGCTGACGCCGCCCGAACTGCTGCTTTATCGATCGAACCTGCTCGGCGCCGATCTGCGCATCACTAACTTCGGCGGCGGCAACACCTCGGCGAAGCTTGCCGAGCGCGACCCGCTGACCGGCAAGGACGTCGCGGTGTTGTGGGTCAAGGGGTCCGGCGGCGATCTCGGCTCGATGAAGCTCGACGGCTTCGCCACCCTCTATCTCGACAAGCTCGAAGGCCTGAAGTCTCTTTATCGTGGCGACGGGCATGAGGACGAGATGGTCGCCTTTCTTCCTCATTGCACATTCGACCTCAATCCGCGCGCCGCCTCCATCGACACGCCGCTGCACGCCTTCTTGCCCTACAAGCATGTCGATCACATGCACCCGGACGCGGTGATTGCCATCGCCGCTTCGCGGAATTCCCGGGCGCTGACCAAAGAAATCTACGGCGACACGATCGGCTGGCTGCCGTGGCGGCGTCCGGGCTTCGAGCTTGGGCTGATGCTGGAGAAGTTCGCCCGCGACAACCCCAAGGCGGTTGGGGTTGTGCTCGCAAGCCACGGCCTGTTCACCTGGGGCAACGATTGCCGCGACTGCTACGAGACGACCATCGCCGCCATCAACAAGGCAATCGCCTGGCTCAAGGAGAAGGAGGCGGCCCTCGCCGGGCCCGCCTTCGGCGGCAGCGCGGTCGCCGCCGAGGACATGGCGGCGCGGCGCGCGACCGCCGCCGCGCTGATGGTGGCGATCAGGAGCGAGACCGGCAAGAGCGAGCCCAAGATCGGTCATTTCGACGACGCGCCGGCAGTCCTCGAGTTCGTCAATTCCGGGCGCCTAGCTGAGCTTGCCGCCCTCGGCACGTCCTGCCCCGACCATTTCCTGCGCACCAAGATCCGGCCGCTGGTCATCGACTACGCCGGCGATGTCGACGCCACGATTGCGAGACTCGCTCCCACCATCGGCGCGTTTCGCAGCGACTACGCCGGCTATTATGAGCGCTGCAGGCACGCCGACAGCCCGCCCATGCGCGACCCCAATCCGGTCGTCTATCTGGTGCCGCGCGTCGGCATGATCACCTTCGCCCGCGACAAGGCGACGGCGCGCATCGCCGGTGAATTCTATCGCAACGCCATCAACGTCATGCGCGGCGCCTCCCTGGTCGACACCTACGTCGGCCTGCCCGAGCAGGAAGCCTTCGACATTGAGTATTGGGCGCTGGAAGAGGCCAAGCTCAAGCGCATGCCCAAGCCGAAGAGCCTCGCCGGCCGCATCGCCTTCATTACCGGCGGCGCCAGCGGCATCGGCCGGGCGACCGCGGCGCGGTTTCTGGCGGAAGGTGCCGCCGTCGTCATCGCCGACATCGACGAGCCGGCACTTGCGGCGACCCGCACCGCTTTCGTCGCGGCATACGGCAGGGACAACGTGCGCAGCGCCGTCATGGACGTCACCAGCGAAGCAGCCGTGACCCGTGCCTTTGGCGAGACGATCGCCGCGTACGGCGGACTCGACATTGTCGTCTCCAACGCCGGCATATCCTCGGCTGCCCCGATCGAGGACACCTCGCTCGCCATGTGGAACCGCAGCATGGATATCCTGGCCAAGGGCTATTTCCTGGTCGCGCGCGAGGCGTTTCGTGTCATGAAACGACAGAATCTCGGCGGTGCGATGGTGTTCGTCGCTTCCAAGAACGCACTTGCCGCCTCGGTCAACGCCTCCGCCTATTCGACCGCCAAGGCCGCCGAGGTCCACCTTGCCCGCAGTCTGGCGCTGGAAGGCGCGCCGCTTGGCATTCGCGTCAACGTGGTCAATCCGGACGCGGTGCTGCGCGGCTCCAAGATCTGGACCGGGGAGTGGCGCGAGCAGCGCGCCGCCGCCTACCACATCGAGCCGGATCAACTGGAAGAGCACTATCGCCGGCGCAGCCTTCTCAAGCGCAGCGTATTGCCTGAGGATGTCGCCGAGGCGATATACTTCCTCGGCTGCGACTTGTCGGCGAAGTCGACCGGCAACATCATCAACGTCGACGCCGGCAACGCGGTCAGCTTCACCCGCTAGCCGCATTGGCGGGAGCCGATTGCGGCGTGCGCCGGTCGTCAGCCGGATGGAAGGAGAGGGCATGGCGCAAGGCCCGATCGATCACGACCTGATCGCCGAGCAAAACCGGGCCCGCGCCGGCGCGCTCGATGCCGACTATGCAACGCTCGGCGCCCAGCTCGCCCGCCGCAAGATCGACATCGACGCCGTCACAAAGGCCGTCGCCGGGTTCGCGGTGGCGATCCCCTCGTGGGGCGTCGGCACTGGTGGCACCCGCTTCGCCCGCTTTCCCGGGCCGGGCGAGCCGCGCGACATCTTCGACAAGCTTGAGGACTGCGCCGTCATCAACCAGCTGTCGCGCGCCACCCCGACCGTGTCGCTGCACATCCCGTGGGACAAGGTCGACGACCTCAGGGGCCTGAAGCAGAAGGCCGACACGCTGGGTCTC
>CAZSWL010000022.1:0-6842 GCA_964610725.1 uncultured Bauldia sp. | reverse complement strand
AGTTCGTCAAAGGCAAGTGGGAGACGGGCGAACGGGCGGCGCTCGCCAAGTTCGGTGACCTCGTTACCATCGATACCATGGGCGAGGGCTTCACCTGGGAGACCCAGGACCGCCAGCGCGACATCCGCGCGGCGCATGCCGCCTGGGAGCGGGCAAGGGCGCTGATCAGGGACGGCAAGCACAAGCTCGTGCTTCTCGACGAGCTGAACATCGTGCTGCGCTACGGCTATCTGCCGCTCGACGAGGTGGTCAGGTTCGTGCGCGACGAGAAGCCCGCCGACGTCCATGTCATCGTCACCGGCCGCAACGCACCCGATGCGCTGATCGAGGCGGCCGACCTCGTCACGTCGATGGAGATGGTCAAGCACCCCTTCCGCTCGGGGGTGAAGGCGCAGGCAGGGATCGAATTCTGAGCAAGCCCGCCGCCATCATGATTCAGGGCACCGGCTCGCATGTCGGCAAGTCGGTGATCGTCGCGGGTCTTTGCCGGGCGCTTGCCAACCGCGGCATCAGGGTCGCGCCGTTCAAGCCGCAAAACATGTCGAACAACGCGGCGGTCACGGCGGACGGCGGCGAGATCGGCCGAGCCCAGGCGTTGCAGGCGCGGGCGGCGCGGCTCAAGCCCTCGGTTCACATGAACCCGGTGCTGCTGAAGCCGGAGAGCGACACCGGCGCGCAGGTGGTCGTTCAGGGAAAGCGGTGGGGCAGGTTGCGCGCCGCCGACTACGGCCGGCAGAAGCGGGAATTGCTGGCGAAGGTTCGCGAGAGCTTCACCATCGTGGCTGCCGATGCCGATATCGTCGTGGTCGAGGGCGCCGGCAGCCCGGCAGAGATCAACCTGAGGATCGGCGACATCGCCAACATGGGATTTGCCGAGGCGGCCGGCGTTCCGGTGGTGATCGTGGGCGACATCGATCGTGGCGGCGTCATCGCCAGTCTGGTGGGTACCGCCGCCGTGCTCGACACGGGCGACCGCCTCAGGGTCAAAGGCTTCATCGTCAACAAGCTGCGTGGCGATGCGACGTTGTTCGCTGAGGGTGTGCGTGCGATCGAAGCAAAGACCGGGTGGCGTTCGCTCGGCGTGGTGCCGTGGTTCGACCGGGCCGGGTGGCTGCCGGCCGAGGACGTGCTCGGCCTGACAAACCAGCGGCAACGAAGCGGCGCGCTGGTGATCGCGGTACCGATGCTGCGGCGGATCGCCAACTTCGACGACCTCGATCCACTGGCGATGGAGCCGGGCGTGTCGGTGGTCACGGTGCAGCCGGGAGAGGCGATCCCCGGCGACGCCGACCTCATCGTCATCCCGGGCTCCAAGGCGACGGTGAGCGATCTTGCCTTCCTGCGCACGCAAGGATGGGACGTGGACATCCTCGCCCATCGCCGTCGCGGCGGACGGGTTCTCGGCCTTTGCGGCGGCTATCAGATGCTCGGGCGGACGATCGCCGACCCGGATGGTGTCGAGGGGTGGGCCGGGGGGGTGGCCGGACTCGGCCTTCTCGATGTCACCACCGCCCTCGGTGGCGACAAGGCGACCGTCGCGATCGCCGGCCGCCACCTGCCGACCGGCGAGACGATCGCCGGTTACGAAATCCACATCGGCCGCACCACCGGTCCCGATTGCGCGCGGCCATTGCTTAACCTCGACGGCCGATCGGACGGAGCGCTTTCGGCCGACGGTCTGGTCGCCGGCACCTACGTTCACGGCCTCTTCGCCGCCGATGGCTTTCGCCGCGCCTTCCTCGCCGCGCTCGGTGCTGTTCCCTCGGCGCTCCGCTACCAGGCCGAGGTGGAAGCGACCCTGGACGCACTCGCCGAGCACATCGAGAGCCATGTGGCGGTCGATCGGTTGCTGGCGATCGCCGGCTACAGCCCGAGCAGCACGGCCAACACCACCACGATGACCGAAAGCATCGCCCAGGCGCCGAGGTAGACGCGGAGCGCCCGGCGGATATCGGCGGGCGCGGCGTTGCGGCGGCCGCCGGCGTTGAGGAACGGGTCGTCGACGATGATGCCGGCGTAGCGGCGCGGGCCGGCGAGTGCAACCCCGAGGGCGGCAGCCATGGCCGCCTCAGGCCAGCCGGCATTGGGCGAGCGGAGCTTGCCGGCATCGGCGGCCATGATCTTGAGCGAGCGAAGCACCTCGCCGCCGGCCAAAGGGGCGGCGAGGGCAATCAGCGTTGCGGCGATCCGGCTTGCCGGCAAATTGATGAGATCGTCGAGACGGGCAGCGGCCCAGCCGAAGTCGGCATGGCGTGGTGTCAGGTGGCCGGTCATCGAGTCGGCGGTGTTGATCGCCTTGTAGGCGAGGAGCCCCGGTAGCCCAAGGAGGGCGAACCACAGGGCCGGCGCCACTACGCCATCGGAGAAGTTCTCCGCCGCCGATTCAATCGCCGCGCGGCAGATGCGCGCTTCATCGAGGCTGCCGGGGTCGCGCCCGACGAT
Source organism: uncultured Bauldia sp. (assembly GCA_964610725.1). Lineage (GTDB taxonomy): Bacteria > Pseudomonadota > Alphaproteobacteria > Rhizobiales > Kaistiaceae > JBBDMC01. The sequence goes on along the minus strand of CAZSWL010000022.1, from coordinate 4,400 downwards.
GCGCGACACCGCCACGCGTGCGCCGGAAAGGCCGTAAGCAAAGGCAGCGGCGACGGCGGCGACGTGGTCGTAGAGGGAGCGGCCGGCAAGCAGCACCGCCGTCACGATGACGGTGCCGACGATGCCGTAGGGGATCGCGGCGAAGATGATCTCGAGGCCTAATCCGACGGTGGCCGCCACCGTGACCACGACCGCCACGGCGAGCGCGCCGGAGAGCCGTCGCCGCCATGGCGGCGCGGTATCGCGGTTGAGTAGCCGGTCGAGACGGCCAACGAGGGCGCCGATCATGGCAGCGGGATGGGTCAGGCGGCGCCAGACGAGGTCGGGGTCGCCGATGGCGGCATCGACGATGAGGGCCGCCGCCAGCAGCCAGAGGCGATCGGCAGGGATCACGGCGTCGCGGGCAGGCGCCGGACTGCCCCGGCGAGCCAGTCGAGGGCGGCGGGCAACGACGGGCCGCCGCAGACCGTCAGCCGTTCGGGAAGGACGATCCGCCGCGCCGGCGGGTAGAGGCGCACGAGCGCCGGGTGGGCGAGGAGGGCGGTGCCCTGGTCGACCGCCGGCGGGTCGGCGGAGGCGACGATCAGGTAGTCGGGCCGGCCGGCGACGAGACGCTCGAGAGACACAAAGCCGCCGGTGGGACCGGCGAGCGCGCCGCCAGCGTTGGTGAAGCCGACGATGCTCATCAGCTCGCCGGTGAGGGTGTCGGAACCGGTAACGTAGCCGCGGCGCTGGTAGAGCGCCGCAGTCGGATGGGCGGGGCCAGCCGCAGCGGTGGCGCGCTCGCGGGCTTTCTCGATGCGGGCGATCAGCGCATCGGCGCGGCCGGGATAGTCGACAAGGCCGGCGACCTTGCGGATCTCGTCTTCCGACTGGGCGATGGTGCGGGGCGGATCGAGCAATTCGACGCGGTAGCCGAGACGGCGGAGCATGTCGCGGGTGGCAAGCTTGGTGAAGCGGCCGGCGAGCACCAGGTCTGGGTGGAGGCCGATGACGGTCTCGGCGTCACCGGCGTCGTGGCGGAAGGCGGAGGCGGCGCTCGCCATGAACGACAGGGCCGGATCGGTGGCGTAGGGCGAAAGGGCGGCAATCTGGCCGGGATTGGCCAGCGTCAGCAGCAGCTCGTCGGCGCACAGGTTGATCGAGACGATGCGCTGCGGAGGTTCCGCCACTGCCATCGTCGCCGGCAGGAGCGCCAGGAGTACCGGCAAAATCCTGGTGATCATGATTGGCGCCGCGTCCTCCTCGATTGCACACCTCACCCCCTTCGTTTACGCCTTGGCGGTCGGCGTACAAGGCCGACAGGGCCCGGGACACACATCGTGACGGGCGCTCGTGGTGCCGGATCGATCCAAGCCGGAGATCTGCCTGTGGCCGCACATCCGCGGCGTCGGACCGCCGTCATCGTCGTCTCGCTGTTTGTCGGCCTTGCGACCGCCGGCGGGGCTCGCGCCGACAATGTACCGTCGATCGTGGTGACGCCCTACTTCCTGCCAACCTCAATCGCCAAGGCCGGCAGCACGGTCTCGGTCATCACCGCCGATCAGATCGCGCAGTCGTCGGCGGGCAGTGTTGCCGACCTTCTCAGCACCGTGCCCGGCGTCACGGTCACCCAGAGCGGCGGCGTTGGCGGCCAGACGCTGGTCAGCCTGCGTGGCGCCGAGCCCGGCCACACGCTGGTGCTGATCGACGGGGTCAGGGTCAACGATCCGGCGAGCGCCCGCGACGAATTCGATTTTGCGACGCTCGCCGTCACCGATATCGCACGCATCGAGATCCTGCGCGGGCCGCAGAGTGCGCTCTACGGCTCCGACGCGATGGGTGGAGTGATCAACATCATCACCAAACGGCCATCGGGCGCCATGCACGGTTCGGCGACGGTGGAGGCGGGCAGCTACGGCACCGTGCGCACCACGGTGTCGGCCGGCGGTACCTCGGGTCCACTCAGCCTTCAGGCTAGCGGCACCTACTTTTCCGATACCGGCTTCTCGCGGGTCGGCAATCGCGACCAGGGCGAGCCGGACGGGACCGACAAGCTCGCGGGCACAGTGCGCGGCACCTTCGACGCCGGCGACGGCACGCGCTTCGAGTTTGGACTCGATGCCTACCACCAGGCCTCCAAGATCGACGAGACGCCCGGGCCTTACTATCCCAACGGCGGCGACCTGCCGGGCTATACGTCGACCCGGGACCTGGTGGCCGGATTCGGGCGGCTGTTGTTCCCGACCATGAACGGCAGCGTCGCCAGTTCGCTGACCTTCTTTGCCACCGACACCAGCCGCGACTACGGCGAGCCGACCAAGGACACCTTTTATCGCGGCACCGACAGCGGAGCTGAATACCAGGGCAACCTGCGGCTCGGCAGCATGGGGTCGCTGCTGGTCGGTGCGCGCGTGGAGCAGGTGACCGCGTCCGAGCAGGTCAGCAACCAGGTAGCGCCAGCGTTCGACGAGAGCAAACTCCTCTACGCCGGCTACCTGCTCTATCAGCTGCCGGTCGACGCACACCTCAACCTGTCGTTCGCCGCGCGCCACGACGGTGAAGTCGATGGCCAGGGGTTCACCACGGGCCGCTTCACCGCAGTCTACGACCTGCCGGCGGCGGACGCCCGCATCCACGCCAGCATCGGAACCGGCGCCAAGCGGCCGACCGTCTTTCAGCTCTCGTACAATCCCGACCTCTTGCCCGAGCAGAGCGTCGGCGCCGACCTCGGCCTCGACAAGACCCTGCTTGACGGGCGGTTGACCACCTCCGTGACCGGCTACTGGAACCGCTTCGAGAACCTGATCGACTGGGACCCGTCCATCCCGCCTTACGGAAACTACGCCAACATCACGGAGGCGGAGACCGCTGGCGTCGAGGCGACGGTCACGGCGCGGCTCATCCCCGGCAAGCTCACCTCGTCGCTGTCCTACACCTATCTCTACAGTCGCAACCTGGCGACCGGCCTGCCGCTGAAGCGGCGCCCGGCCCATTCGGGCCAGCTTTCGCTCACCTACACCGGGATCGCCAACCTGGAAGCGGGGGTCGCCGCGACACTGGTCGGAACCCGCTTCAACGACGCCGCCGCCACCGTCAAGCTGCCGGCGTACGTGCGGGTCGATCTCAACGGGCGCTATCGGGTCAACGACGCGCTATCGGTCTTCGCCCGTGTCGAGAATCTGTTCAACGCCGACTATCAGGAGGCGAGCGGTTACAATACTGCTGGGCTGTCGGCATACGCCGGCCTGACGTGGAAGCATTGAGGAACCAAAATGACCGCGTCCGCGCGCTGGCGCGATCGCTGGCTGATCGGCGGCTTGGCGGTGCTGGTCGTCGCGCTGGTCGCCGCCTCGCTGGCGGTCGGACCGGTGGCGCTGCCACCGCCGAGCGTCCTCGCGGCGCTGATCGGCGGCGCCAATGCGGTCGCCCGCATCATCGTCCTCGAAATCCGTCTGCCGCGGGCGCTGTTGGCGGTGATGATCGGCGGCAGCCTTGGCCTGTCGGGAGCGGCCTTGCAAGGGCTGCTGCGCAATCCGCTGGCGGCGCCGTCGCTGTTCGGGGCGCCGGCGGCGGCGGCCTTCGGCGCGGTCGCGGTCATTTCGCTTGGTCTCGCCGGAACGCTGTCGTTCGTGTTGCCGGTGGCGGCGATCGCCGGCGCGCTCGTGTCGGTGGCACTGCTTGTGCTGGTGGCCGGGCCGCGGGCGAGCTTGTTGGTCCTCATCCTCGCCGGACTTGCCGTCTCCAGCCTCGCCGGCGCCGGCACCGCGCTCGCCCTCAACCTTGCACCCAACCCGTTCGCCGCACTCGAAATCGCCTTCTGGCTGCTCGGCTCGCTGCAGGACCGCAGCTTCCAGCACGTGTTGATCGCCCTGCCGTTCATGGCAGGCGGGGTGGTGCTCCTGTTGTGGGACCGGCGTGCCTTCCGCGCGCTGACGCTCGGTGAAGAGGCGGCGGCAAGCCTCGGCTTCGACCTCGCCGTCATCCGCATGCGTGTGGTGGTCGGCGTCGCGGCGGCGGTCGGTGCCGGCGTCGCAGTGGCCGGTTCGATCGGTTTCGTCGGGCTGGTGGCGCCGCACCTGGTGCGGCCGTTAGTCGGCTATGATCCCGGCCGGGTGATGGTACCGGCCGCCTTGTCGGGAGCGGCGCTGTTGACTGCCGCCGACATCGCCGTGCGGCTGATCCCCGCACAGGGCGAGATCAAGGTCGGCGTGGTCACGGCCTTGATCGGCGCGCCATTCTTCATTGCGATGATCATGCGCCGCCGCTACGACCTGGCCGGAGGCGAGCCATGAGCGAGCCGCTGCTCTTCGCCACCGGTCTCACCGTCAGATACGGCCCTCGCACCGCTGTGAACGACGTCGCGCTGTCGGTCGAGGCAGGCGAATTCGTCGTCATCGTCGGGCCGAACGGTGCCGGCA
>CAZSWL010000021.1:0-21881 GCA_964610725.1 uncultured Bauldia sp. | reverse complement strand
TATCGAACCAGATGAAACCCCGGAGATAGGGCAGCGCCAGGTTATAGCGCTCCAGCGAGTAATAGATCGATGTCAGGAAGGGAATGATGATCCCGACAGTCACGATCAACGCCGGCAGGCTCAGCAGATAGGGGAGGATTTTCTTGTTCATTTTTCTGAGCTCGCATCGGCACGGGACATCAATGTCAGTCGGCGTCCCTCGCTGTGCTCGGCAGGTTTACAGTCAGACGGCCCGGGATCAAGTCCCGGGCCGCCCATTCAGGCCTCGGGAGAACTAGAGTCCGGCCTGTGCCATCTGCTTATTGATGCTGTCGGCGAGCTGGTCGAGCCCCTCGTCGACTGGCACTTGGTTGGCGACCATCCGCTGCAGCGCTGCCGCCCAGTCGGTGGTCACGTTGAAGAAAAGGGGCTGCGGCGTGAAGTAGATCTTCGAGCCCGGCGCCGACTTCTGGAACTGCTCAAGATAGCCGACGCTGCTGGCCATCTTGGCCTTGAAGCCGGCATCGTCCCACACCGACTGACGCGCCGGGTCGACGAACTGCATCTTGACCCCGCCGAAGAGGTCATGCTCCTTCGACGTTGCCCACTGCAGCCAGTACCAAGCGGCGTCCTTCTGCTGGGAGAAGCTCGACATGGCGAGCGACCAGATCCAGACATTGGGCGTCGGCTCGGTTGCGCCCGGCTTGGCCGCGAAGGCGTGGAAGCCGATGTTGCCCTTCTCCTTGGTATCGCCGGTGTTCTGGAAGTAGCCAAGGATGTCGGCGTCGAAGATCATGCCGGTGGCACCTGCACCAAGATCGTTACCGACCTGGTACCAGGTGTAGGTCGCCCAGTTCTTCGGCCCGGAGTCCTGGATCATCTTCACCCAGAGCTTGGTGAACTCCTTCGCCTGCGGGCTGTTCATGGCGGCCTTCAGGTGGCCGTTCTCCACCACGAAGTCCTTGGCGCCATAGCTCGTGTAGCCGGACAGGAAGCCGGGGTGGATCGTTGCCCAAGAGCGCGATCCGCGCACGGCGATGCCGTAAGCGTCGGTGTCCTTCTGGATCTTCGCGGCTGCATCCATGAGGCCGGGCAGATCCTTCGGGAGATCGATCTTGTTGGCGTCGAACATGCGTTTGTTGTAGCTGACCGAATTGAGCTCGAACGCCCAAGGCAGGGCCCACTGCTTCGCCCCGGCGCCGCCGAGCGGATCGCCGGGCTTGCCGGACCACGAATCCGACGCAAGGATGGTGGGGATAAAATCGGCCTTGTCCCAATCCGGCGAGGTCTTGTCGGAGCTAACGAACTCGTTCAGGTCAACGAGCCATCCGGCGGGGCCATACTGCCATGTCTGGTAGGCGCCAGTCATGAAGCAGTCATACTGGCTCGATTTGGACGACAGCGCAGCCGTCACCTTGTCGAAATAGACGTCCTCCGGGAAGACGTCGTACTTGACGTCCATCCCCGTCAACTTCTTGAAGGAGTCGACGTCAGCGATCATCGCGTCGGTGTAGGGGTGCTTGTTGAGCAGCAAATTGATGGTCTTGCCCTTGTGGGCCTGCCAGTCGAAATTCGCCGCCATCGCGCCGGTCACCGACTCGCCCAGAAGCATGTTCCCGACGCCGGCTGCCAGACCGAGTTTCGCGGCGCCACTCATCAGTTCGCGCCGGCTCATCTTGCCTGCCACAAAAGCGTCTATGAGTGTTTTTTCCTTGTCATGCATTTAACGATCCTCCGTTCGTTGCATCTGCACTCCTCCGCGGCCCAGCGCTTCGTCAGACCGGGATTTCTTTCATTGTGCATCGACAGCGCACAACTTCCTCGCCCCAACCAGCATGCGCTCAGCCATGTACAGCCGACGCTCAATCGCTCGGATGCTCATGTCGGCGTTCACGACAACGGCGAACCCTCGCTTAAGTCGTTCGCGTTCAACCGCAAACGATCGGACGGTCGCGCTATTGAGCAATGACTGAGCAGCGCCCCTTAAACTTCCGCAATACTGTCTTGTGAAGTTTAGAAGCGGTCCACGTCGACTTGCCACCACTCGTCAACTCGAACACACTCGATATGATGGCGGCTTGAAATTTCACACCTCCCATTTGAGCCAGACTGGTCTGACCCAGCATCGAAATTTCTATCGTAAAAAGCCCTGCTGCGCAACGTTTGTTGAGAACTGATGCAAATTTGGTACGCACCAATCACGCGCGTCGTCGCCAACGCGCACCAATGATGCTTGATTCGTCTTTTTATTCAAGTATTTATTGAAAAATGCCGGGGCATCGGACTGCTCCGGCCGCCGCCGTCACGCATACTGGATTTCGCCGATTCCGATGAAATTTTGTTGTCGTTTGTCCAAATAGCGGATATGCCTCGTGCCAAGGTGGGTGAAAAATCGTGCAGCAATCGGAACTACTGACAAGTACGCCACGCCGCATACGCAAGGCCAACGCAATAGCAGCCCTTCATGCGCTGCACCGCTTCGACCGGCTAAGCCGTGCGGACCTGGCCCGGAAGATGGGCCTGAACCGTTCGTCCTCCGGCAATATCATCGCGGAACTAGCGGCGGCGGGCTTCGTCCGCGAGGTTTTTCGGGAAACCAAGCCCAAGCCCTCGGGGCATACGCACGCCGGGCGACCGGGGACGCTTCTCGAGCTGGTTCCCGAAGCGGCGTTCTTTCTGGGTGCCGAGATCGGGGCGGAGCATATCACCACCGTCGAGATCGACCTTGCGGCCAATGTCGTTCGCAGCACGACAGAGCCGTTTGCCGGAAGTTCGGTTCCGGCTGCCGAAGCGATCGCTTGTGCCGTGCGGCAAGCCTTCCGGGATGTGTCGCCGGAACGGCTGGTCCTGTGCGAGGGATTCGGTCTGACGGCACCCGCTCAGGTGGATGCGCAGGGGAACATCAGCGCGGCGCCGGCTCTGTGCTGGAAGGACGTCAACGTGGCCGCCCTGGCCACGGCCGTGTTGCCGGTCGACGTGCCGGTTTTGGCCGAGAGTGACGCGAATGCCTTCGCAATCGGTGCAACCTATTCCCGCAGCAAGGCACAACCCGGGGTGACTGTGTTCTTTGTCATCAAGAGCGGCGTCGGCGGTGGAATCGCGATCGATGGCAAGCTGTTTCGCGGGGGGCAGGGCCTTGCCGGCGAGGTTGGGCATCTCATGGTTCCCGGACGCGACGAACGCAACCTGGAACAGGCGATCGGTTTGGGGCGCACGCTCGCGCTCTATCGGTCGCGCACAAACCGCGAGGATGTCGGTCTGAAAGACTTCCTGACGGATGTGGATGACCGCGTGCCCATCGCGGTCACAATCGCCGAAGACTGGGCGCATGCGCTGGCTTTTGCGGTCGTGCAGGTCTCTTGCCTGATCGATCCTGACCGCATCGTGCTCGGTGGGTCGATGGCCGAATTGTATCCGCTGGTCGCCGCACGTGTGGCGGCTCATATCAGGGAATTGAAGGCCGAACGCGTTCGCTCACCCGAGATTGTGTTGTATGACGACGCGGCCCATGGCTCGGCTTTCGGTGCGGCCTGCATCATGCATCAGCGTTTCTTTTCGTTGGAGAACGAACGTTTGCAGCGGATCGCCGCTCCGACGGGGCAGTCACGTTCCGGCTCTTTCCTTGATCGATTTCTCGGCGATATGTTGTGACGATCGACAAATTGAGCTAAGACCTCAGCCGAATTAGCATACGCGGGCCTCGGTGACGTCAGCCTGGGGGCGCAGAACAGCAATGCCGGGGAGGTCAGCCCAAGCATGCGTACTGGGCCTGCACTACTGGCGTCCAATTCGTTGGATTCCAAGGGAATTGTGGGCGAGATCTGCGTGGGAGTTGGGTCCGTCCGGGACGAGATTTCCGGAACCGGCAGGTTCGGTTGGACCATCTCCGAGCGGCGCGCCCGAGATCTTCTTCGATCAATACATGCGGATGGACAGGGGCGCGACGATGGTCGGGCCGGTCGGTAACGACGATTTCGGCAGTATCGGAAGCCGGCGTCCGTGGGTTCATTCGCCGGCCTGCCGCGCAGGCAACGAGCATGGGCGCGACGGATCGGAGTTGTTGGCGGCTGGCGGCGCAGCAGACACTGAAGTGGACGAATAGGAGCCAGACGCCCCGCACAGTGGGGCATTGCGGAAAAGGAGGAACTCGATGGCCAACCAATTGGGCGGCAAGGTCGCTGCGGTTACCGGCGCTGCGTCAGGCATCGGACTGGCGTGCGCCGAAGCACTGATGGCAGAGGGCGCTCGCGTGGTGTTCGTGGATCGCGACGAAGCCGCGGTGAAGAAGATCCGCGAGAAACACGGCGATGCGGTGATCCCGCTGATCATCGACCTGCTGTCACCTGAAAGCTGCGCATCGCTCTTGCCCAAGACGCTGGAGAAGGCCGGCCAGCTCGACATCCTCCTCGCAAATGCCGGCACGTACATTGGCGGCGATCTGGTGGAAGCCGATACGGCCAACATCGATCGCCTGTACAATCTCAACGTCAATGCGGTGGTCAAGAACGTGCATGACGTACTGCCGCATATGATCGAACGCGGCACCGGCGATATCATCGTCACCGCCTCGGTTGCGGGCCATTTCCCGATTCCCTGGGAACCGGTCTATTCCTCGTCCAAGTGGGCCATAACCTGCTTCGTGCAAACCGTGCGTCGTCAGGTCTTCAAGCACGGGATACGCGTCGCCCAAGTTTCGCCCGGCCCGGTAATCACTGCGCTTCTCGCTGATTGGCCCGAGGAGAACCTGAGGAAAGCCAAGGAATCAGGCAGTCTGATTGAGCCCACCGAGGTTGCCGACGCGGTCATGTTCATGCTCACCCGCCCGCGGAATGTGACCATTCGCGACATGATCGTTCTGCCTACCAACTTCGATATCTAGACGGGCGCGGACTTCTCGAACAACAGGTAGACGGTCCTTCATGGGCCGTCTACCTTGGATCGCTGCCGGAATCTGCGGAATTAACGGCTGCGACGGACGCTTTTCTGGACCTCGCGGTCGGGGTGAACCCTCCTACGCTGCGATCTGCAAGCGTCCGCTCACCGACATCAGCTTGCGGAACCCGCTGGGCGGCATGCCTTTCTGATTGAGGAACTGACGGTTGAAATTCGAAAGGTTGTTGAATCCCGATTCGTAACAGATCTTTGTGATCGACATCGTGGTGTCGCTCAGGAGCTGACACGCGAGGTTGATCCGCAGTCTGCTGATGTATTGGATCGGCGTCATGCCGGTGTGACGCCGGAATGAGCGCGAGAAGGCGCTGGGCGTGAGACCGGCGATCTGGGCAAGCCCCGCTTCACGGAAATTCTCGGTCAAGTGTTCGCGCAGATAGGCGAGCACCTTGTTGATGCCGCTTGACATGTACCCGGACGGATCGGGGACATAGGAGGCGCTGGCCAGCGGCTCAACACACTTCGAGCGGTTGAGCGCTCCCATGATGCCGAGAAACAATTCCACCCGGCGCGCCCCGCGCGCAGTCATCAGCTCCTCCATCAGAGGCGCGACCTCCGCAACGGTCTTCATGCCGAACAACAGCCCGCGTCTGCTTCTGGCGAGCATGTCTCGAAACTCCAAGGTCTCCGGAACCACCGGCATTAGGTTCTGGATGAAATCCTCGGTGAATTGAATGATCTGGCCGCGCACAGGAACCGATTGTCCCTCGGGCACATCAGAAATCCAATTGTGTGGCAAGTTAGGGCCCGTGAGGATCAAATTGCCCGGCTCGAACTCGCCGATGAAATCACCAACGAAGTAGCGCCCGCTGGTGGCAACGACCAGATGGATTTCGTACTCCGGGTGAAAGTGCCATCGCACTGTCCGAAACGGATATCCGTGGGACCAGGCAGCGAAGGATTTGCTTTTCGAAATGTGAACAACCTCGAGATCTGGCTCCATCCGACTCCCCTACCAAGATAGCGTTCTGGCCGCTCCCCTTATGGTCTTTTCCATTTGTATCGCGCGGGTATTCGTTACTCAGAGTGAGAATAACTTAGCAATGCGGAAAGGCGGAGGCTACCGCGATTTGGACCCGATATTGATACTTTTTGGTCTTCCAGCCAACCGGATCAGCATAAATTCGAGTTGGGCACAACGATCCGGCGCGGGGGTTATTGCCGGGTCCGGCTCACATCAAATGTGCGGCTACGGGGATTTGATGACCCCCCTCCATTCCTCCCTTGTTGCAGACTCGCTAAACAAGATGGTCCCGTCTGGTGAAACGGCCCGGTGGCGTGGCCAAGGCCGATCTGGGTTATCTCTACGCGCCAATTTCCGTTTCCGCCGTGGCGAAACCGGCTGCCCCGCCGAATATCCTCGGCGAGCTTCTCTGTCGCCATGGCGTCTTCGTTGAGCTGCCAGCGGTAGCTGGCCTCGTCGAGCGCGAGGCGCTCGATCTTGGATGATGATGGCCGGGCGCCGAGTTAGCAGGCCACCGCACCGTCCATGTTGCGCAGTTCATCGAGAAGCGCCGGGCTGATGATGGTCAAGCGATCGCAACCCGCCAGTGCAAAGATCTGATCAGGATTGCGGAACGAGGCCCCCATGACGATCGTCTCGTAGTCAAAGGCGCGGAAATACCTATAGATCTCGCGAACCGAACGGACACCCAGATCGTCGTCGGCTGAGGCGATGGCGGCACCGTGGGCTTTGTACCAGTCGCTAGTCTAATTCGACCAACGAAAGGTGAGATCAGGAACACGCCCGCTTCACCGCAAAGCGCCGCTGGAGCCTTGCAGAAGATCAGGGTCAGATTGCAGGCGGTGCCTTGAAGACGGCGCTGATCCGTCTCGCCTCCCTCACCGAATTCGACGAGGTGATCACGGACAGCGGCATTTCGGCGGCGGACGAAGAATCATTGCGCAAGAGCGGCGTTCATCTACAAATCGTGACACCTTGACTTCACGCAGCAGGTAACAACTGGATGGTGCGCGAATGTCGGCATTGTCGCGCGTTGGTCACCTCGGTGCGGTCGATGCTATCGCAGCGGTATACTACAGCTGGAGGGGGCTACACCACACGACAGACCGGTGAAACTCATGGAGGTGGCCCGCCCCTGGAAGCGAGGAAGAAAAAGAAGGACCCGCCGCGGCGGTACCGGACGGCGGTCCTCATGTGCGTTCACCAGGGCGGCGCGGCCCGCGACGGTCGCGCCTGCCACCAGCAGCGGTTTTACGGCTTCAGGACGATCTTCAGTGACTTTTCGCCCGCCTTCATCATCTTGAAGCCTTTGTCGTACTCCTTGAGCGGCAACACGTGCGTCACCACGCCCTCAGTCGACAGGCGCCCGTCGGCGATCGCGTCGATGACCCAGGGATAGCAGTAGGGGCTCAGGTGGACACCGAGAACGTCGAGCTCCTTGCGGTCGCTGATGATCGACCAGTCGACCGTGGCGTCGTGGCTGAAGACGCTGAACTCGACGAAGCGGCCGAGCTTGCGGATCATCTTCAGGCCCTGCAGGACGCTGTCCGGATGGCCGGTCGCTTCGATATAGACGTCGCAGCCATAGCCGTCGGTCATGTCCTTGACGATCTTTTCCACGTCCTCCTCGAGCGGGTTGAACACCAGGTCGGCGCCGAAGGCCTTGGCGAGTTTGAGCCGATCGGGCCTGACATCGAGAACGATCAGCTTCTTCGGGTTCTTGAGCCGAAGCGCACCGACCATGCCGAGGCCGAGCGTACCGGCGCCGGCGAGCACCACGACATCATCCAGCTCGATCTTGCCGCGGTTGACCGCGTGAAGCGAGCAGGCATAGGGCTCGGTCAGCACCGCCTTCTTGAGGGGAATGTCGTTCGGGACCTTGTGTGTGCGCGATTCCTTGGGGAAGCGCATATAGGTGGCCATGCCGCCATTGACGTTGTTCTGGAAGCCGTAGACGTCGTGCTTCTCGCACATCCAGTATTCGCCGCGCTTGCAGAAACGGCAGTGCTCGCAGGGCACGATCTGCTCGGAGATCAGCCGCTCGCCCAACTTGAACTCGCCGGCGGCGGCGATGTTCTCGCCGAGCTCGACGGCGATGCCGACGAACTCGTGGCCCGGAATCATCGGCGCCTTGATGTAGGCCGGCTGGTCCTTGTCGCCCCAGAAGGACGGGGCCCCGTCCCAACTCTTGATGTCACCGGCGCAGATACCGCAGCCTTCGACCTTGATGATGATCTCATCGGGGCCCGCACGTGGCGTTTCGACGGTCTCGAAGCGGTAGTCGCCCGGTGCATAAGCGACCACGGCGTCCATCGTCTTCGGAATCTCGCCGAGCGAGATGGAATGGTCGTGCTTCACGATCTTTGCCTTGTCTACGACGTTCATCTTTCTACTCCTTGAGAAGGTGAGGGCGGGTAGTGTCCTCGCTGTTGTAGCTTGTTGCCGGCACCCGCCGCCTGTTTTGAAAGTTCACCTGTCGTTGCCGGCTCAATTCAAGTTCTTGTTCGCTCCCGACTGCACCGTCATTGCCGGCGGGCGCAGCACTTGTCACGCCCCGAGGTCATTCACGCGACCTTTCGCCGCGATGCTCTTGGCCGTGGTTTCCAGGATCACGCAGCAGGACGCCGATCCTGCGTCCAGGACACCGCACGAACGCTCGCCGAGACGGCTGGCCCGTCCGACCTTGGCGGCCATGTTGACGGTGGAATCGCGCCCCCGCCGGGCGGCATCGGTCATGTCGTCGAGGCAGGCGACGAACCGGTTGCCCGCTGCGAGCGAGCCGTCGAAGGCCGCGACCGCCGACGCCAGCGTGTCGAGCAATGTCTTGTCGCCCGGCTTGGCGCCGCCGATGTCGCGAACGCCATCGAGGCCACTCTGGATCATCTTGCCGAAGGTCTGGGCGTCGAGCGTCGTCGCGCCATCGAGTGAATCGGCCATCTCGGTGAAGAAGGTGCCATAGAGAGGCCCCATCGAGCCGCCGATACGGCCTATGAGCGTGTCGCCGAGCGCCTGCTGGCACATCGTGAAGCCCTTGGCCATGTTGATGCCGTGGTCGCCGTCGCCGATCTTGCCATCGATCTCGCTGAGGTAGTCGCGATTGGCGACGATGGCGTTGATCAGGTCGGTGACGACGAAGCCGGCCTCGTTGACTGCAAGAGGCATGGCCTCATCCCTTCAAGTTGGTGAGGCCGAGCGAGCGTGCTGGATAGGCCAGCAGCCGATCGAGCTCGCCATCGAGGCGTATCATGGTCAGCGTGACGCCCATCATCTCCAGGGAGGTGAAGTAGTTGCCAACATACGTGTGACGAATGTCGAGTTTGCGCCGGCCAAGCACTTCGGCGATGCTGGCCGCGACCTGACCTAGCAGCCGCTTTGCCTCCACCCGCGCGGCGTCGGGAGTGACGCTGCCATGTGGGCCGATGGTAACTCGCCGGGTGCGCGCTTTCCGACCGCCGACGCGATACTGCACCAAATAGACCTTGCGGCCGGTAGGCGTGACCTTCAGCCCGAATCCGGCGAGCTCGTCGTCCCACAGATAGGTGTCCTTCGCCTTCGGTTTCGCGGCATCGACGCTGCGCTTGCTGATCCGTACCATGCCGAACCTTGATGTTGCCGGCATTCTCATACAGTAACCACATAGTAAGCGCGCCAACCAACAACTGCAAGAACCACCAGGAACGTCGGTATCAAAAAAAGGAGGAATTTCAATGAGTTATTGAATAGATGGGAACGTTGGTCGAGCTAACGGAAGTCAAGAACTCGAAACTACGAATCTGGGGGTCAGGAGTTCGAATCTCTCCAGGCGCGCCACGGCGCACACCTCCGCCGCGCACAGCTTGGCCCATCCGGCCCGCAGCAGGGGTGACGTTGCCCGCTGTGGGTGCCTTGTACGCTGAGGCGCGTGTCGCGACGGCTGCGCTGCGGCCGGACACTCACGACAATGCCTGGTTCAGAAAGTCGGCAAGTTGCCCGCGCTCAAGCAGTTTCCAAAGCACATTATGCACCGCGACGTCAGGTACGGGCCACAATTCGCCTCCGAAAATCTCTCGCAACAGAAGCGCCGATTGACGGTCGTGGGCGTGGCCCGCCCCAAAGACGAACCGAAGGTCGACGCCATGTGGCTCTCCGCCTGGCTGATACACAACCGGTCGCCGTCCCGTCGTCGGCTCGGGAGATGTTCGCGGCGGCGCGCCGCTGACCGAGACGCCACGTTGAGCGCCCATCAGGATAGCCGCCCAGGCGCCTGCGTAGCCACCACCACTCGTCCCGAATGTAGTCACCCCCTTATATTGCGCAGGGTCGATCACACTCGCGACATGATGAACGAGGCTGGGCACATCGCGGTGGGTGCTGTCCACGCCGCGCACGAACGAAGCCCCCTGAGTTGTGGACAACAGAACGACGTCCCAATGCTGAGCATCGATGTGCTGCAGGAATATCGGGGTCGGCATCATCAGGCGCCGGGCAATGCCCTTGAACATAACGGCAAGACGCTTGCCTCGTGTTGCGGCTTCTGGATCGCTGTACAGCGTTGCGGCGGTGAAGACCGCTCGCCGTCGGAAAGACTGCGGCGCGTCGACGAGAGCAGGACTCGCCTGGCGTGCTTTTTCCAGCCAAGCCACGGCCGGCGGAGGCAACGACGCCGAGTCTGCCAGGCGGACAATGTCCGCAAGTTCGCGTGGCGCCAGAAAGGTTTCGAGACCGATGTGCAGGCGATTGAACTCGTTTTGCGTGCGGCATTTCGCCATCAGCGTCAGGTATCCAGCCGGCGTCAGTTCAGCCACCATCATGGCCAGCCCTTCCCATCGACCATGCTCGCCGCCGCCGAGAACCGGCGCTCGTCTTCGGTCAGTTCCTCGCGATCAAAGTGAGCGGAGTTCATCCGATGCGCGGCACTCTATTCCGCTCCGCGCGGTCGGGCGTCCAACCGGCAAAGTGCCGGCATTCCGGGTCGTTTGGCTCTCGCCGTCTCGCCACCTCCCACAATGCGAGGTCTGTTCGCCGCGAGCCTACAGCCAAAACGCGCTTGTTCCGTTCACTGTCCCTGAATATAGAGGAATGAATTTCTCTCTGCCTCAAGGGGGAGGAGAACGCGTGTGGGGCCGACCACATTGGTTTCACGAAGACTCCCGGCTTGCGAAACCTCGGACGGCGCTTGCGTGCGCGGTGCTGTTGGCAGGCGGGACTACGGCCGCCGCGATCTGTTGGGTAGCAGACTGAAGTGTTGTCGAGGCCGGTTGTGCAGCGGAAGTTGTTGAGTTTTCTTGGCGTGACCAATGGAAGCGTTGAGTGACGTCGTGCCGGATCGACCGCCACCACCAGCGCAAGCGGATCTGATTCCCGATCGATCGCGCGTCGACCAAATCGACTTGGCGCTTCGCCAGCGGCTGGCGAAATCCTTGGAGTACATTGGCGCAGTCGTCAGCGAGCGCGACGACGGCAGAGCATTGCCCGGCCTCGACGCTCTGCAGCGGCGGGTGATGACCAACGCTGTCTCCCCATGGCTGTTCTGTCTCTATTCCAGGCTTGTCACCGAGCTCGCGAAAGAGGGTGCAGTCGAGGTCGCCTTTGATGACGTGGTGCGTGCCGCCTCGCTGCCGCCCGATCAGGGCATCGTTGCTTTTCGTGATCCCCGCTTTGCCAAGACTTGGTGGGATCATTTGCAGCTGCTCCTCGATACCGATCGCCGACGGCCGTTTCGGCCGCAAACGCCCGAGGCGCCGGAGTTGGCAGCGTGCGAGCGCGATGTCCGTGGCGCCCTTGCCTTGCTTTCTGAGGCGGATCCGGCTTGGTTCGAGGAACTGAGCGCTCTGTTGCGCGTGATTGTCCTCGCCGCCCCGAGCCAGGCAGCTGACGGCTTCAACGGCGCATCCACATTTTTTGTCTGGGGCGGGAGCATGCTCAACGCCGCCCTGCCGCGCAGTACCATCGCGATGGTCGACTTGCTGGTCCACGAAAGCAGCCACGTCTTGCTGTTCGGTTTGAGTGCCGACGAGCCACTCACCCGAAACGACGGCCAGGAGAGATACGCCTCGCCACTGCGATCGGACGCCCGGCCGATCGACGGTATCTTTCACGGCTGCTTCGTGACCACCAGGGTGCATCTTGCCATGCGGCGGCTCATCGATAGCCAGTCATTGAGCGTTGAGGATGCCAGCGAGGCAGCCGGGCGAGCGCAATACAACGGGGACGCGGCGCGCACCGCGCTCGATCTGTTGGAACGGCACGCTCTACTTACCCCCCACGGCGAACGAATCCTCGGCGAATTGCAGAGCTATTGGCGGACCGACACAATGGACGCCGGTGGAGTCGGCGGCGCCCCGTCATCTCCGACAACCGACCATGACAAAATTCGTGAAGTCGTAACCGCCGCCCTGCGGGCCGGCTGCGGTGGTTTCGCGCCCAACGCCGCCATCGCCAAGGCAATCGCCGACCGCGACCGCGGCCTTACCATCGATCAGCTCAAGTTCGACAGTCTCGCGTGGATGGAATTCTGTATTTCGGTTGAGTTGCAGTGTGGACAGGAGCTGACGCCGGCAGACATTGATGGCATGCATTTTTTTCATGAGATTGAGGAGTGGTTGCGCGCCAGATTGTGATCAGCTCCCAGCGCTGGACGTTGGCACGCTTGCCGGATTCGAGATCGAAATGGACGACCTTCGGGCCTTGTCGGTCAACCAAAGCCATGATGTTGGTGAACACTTTCGCTGGACGCTTGCAGCCCATGGGGTCGAGCCGGAACGACGTGTAGGGGAACTGTCGCAGTGGTCACTCCCGATCTCCGGCAAGGTCGGCCTGACCGTTTTGAAGAGGATCGGCGCCGATGGAAACAGCGCGTGACGCCAGCCCGATCAACGACCGGGCCGCACAGGGAGCCCCGGACACGCGCGGCCAGTCGGTGTTCGCCCTCCTGGCAAGGCGCGCAAACGTTGAACCTTGCACGCCGGCCGTTGTCACCGAGGAGGTGACGATCACCTACGAAGAACTGGTCCACCGGGTCGCGACCTGCGCCGGCTTGCTCGTCGAGCGCGGGTTGGTCCCGGGCGAGGTCACCGGCATCTCGCTTACGCATGAGATCGATCATCTCATGTGCGCGATGGCGTTGTTGTGTCTCGGCACGCCCCAGGTAAGTCTCGCTTCGCACGAACCGCCGGCAAGCAAACGCGCGATCGGTCAAAAGCTTGGCGTCGCCCAGATCATCACCCGGCGGGCCGAGGCGTGGATGGACGGAACGAGAGTCGTCGCGCCCGCCGATTCCGACGAAGCGGGGAGGAACGGCACCGCGTCAGCTGCAGTGGCAGACAGCCTGGCCGAGCCCATACCGCCGGACGCCATCCTCGCCTATCGCACGACCTCTGGTTCGACCAACGTCCCCAAGGCGTTTGGCCTGTCGCTGGAGAACTTTCTGCGCAGCGCCGAACGGCTCAGTCGCAATCCTGCCGAGCGACGGGTCTTGCGGACTGGCTCGATGGAGTTCGACTCAAGCCGCGGCTATCGGATGAGCGCCTTGCTGGGCGGAAAGACGTGCGTCTTCATCCGGCGGCTGCACGCGGAAACGCTGGGGGAGCTGTGCCGACAGGCCGAGGTCACCCAAATCCACATCGGCACCTACAAGCTTGCATCTCTGCTGCGCGCGTGGCGTGGCCAGTCAAGACTGCCGGCGTTCACCGACGTGCTTGCCGGCGGATCGCGCGTCCCTGGCAAACTGCGCCGAAGTGTGGCCGAGCTGCTGACCGACAATCTTTGGGTCCAGTATGCAACCAGCGAGATAGGCTACATTTCGGTCGCCTCGCCTGCCGAGCATGAGGAGTTTCCGGAAGGTCTTGGTCTCCCGATTTCTGGTGTGGTGGTGGAAATCGTCGATGAGCAAGGCAATCCCGTGGGCGATGGCGAGATAGGTCAGGCGCGCATTCGCAAGCCCGCCATGGTGAAGAGTTATGTTGACGATCCAGCCGCGTCCGCGGCGTTTCGTGACGGCTGGTTTTACCCGAAGGACCTCCTTTCGCGCAGCGGAAACGGCCCTCTGGTGTTTCACGGCCGGCTCGACGACATGATGGTCTTGAACAGCATCAACGTCTTCCCATCGGCCATCGAAGATGTCCTGGAAAGTCATCCTGACGTTCGCGAGGCGATCGCCTACGCGATCAGGTCGCGCGTCCATGGTCAGATCCCGGTCGCCGCCGTCGTCCTCAAGGACGGCACCGTAGGCGATACGGCGTCACGTTTGCTCGACTATTGTCGGCAGATCCTTGGCATCCGGGCACCACGGCAAATGTTCATAGTCGACAAAATCCCGCGCAATTCGGTCGGCAAGCCGCTGCGGCGTGAATTCGCCGCGCACCATGGCTAGCATGGTAAGCGACTTCATCGCTGACTAACGCGGATCGCAACATGACCGCCAAAAGGGTCCTCGTCGTCGGTCTCGGCAACATGGGCATGAGCCATGCCCTCGCTTACACCCGCATCAATGGCTTCACCGTCGCCGGCCTCTGCCAGCGGCAGATCGCCGGGCGGCAGTTCCCGCCCGCGCTGGCTGCTGCCGAACGTTTCGCCCGCTTCGAGGAGGCACTGGCACGGCTGAAGCCCGACGTGGTCTCGATCAACACCTTGCCTGACACCCACGCCGACTTCGCCATCAAGGCGATGGAAGCGGGCGCCCACGTCTTCGTCGAGAAGCCCCTCGCCGAAACCGTCGCCGACGCCGAACGGGTCGTCGCCACCGCCAAGCGCACCGAACGCAAACTGGTTGTCGGCTACATCCTGCGCCACCATCCGTCATGGACGAAATTCATTGAGCTCGCCCGCACGCTGGGGACCCCGCTCGTCTTCCGCATGAATCTGAACCAGCAATCGAGCGGTGCCGAGTGGCGCGCCCACCAGCGTCTTCTCCAATCGCTGTCGCCGATCGTCGACTGTGGTGTCCACTATGTCGACGTCTGGTGCCAGATCACCAAGGCCGTCCCGGTCACCGTCCACGCTGTCGGCGCCCGGCTGAGCGATGACATGCCGACGGGCATGTACAACTACGGCCACTTCGAGGTCACCTTCGCCGATGGCTCGGTCGGCTGGTACGAGGCGGGGTGGGGACCGATGATGAGCGAGACCGCCTTTTTCGTGAAGGACGTCATCGGCCCGCTCGGCTCGGTTTCGATCGTCATGTCCGAGACTGCCGGTGGCACGGTCAGGTCGGCCGACATCAACGCGCACAGCAAGACCAATCAGATTCTCTACCACCACGCCGATCTGGCCCCCGATGGCTCGCTGGCCCGCCCGGACGAGCATCTGTCGACGCTCTCCGAGCCCGATCATGACCAGCTCTGCGAGCGCGAGCAGCGTTTCTTGTTGCGCGCCATCGACGAAGATATCGACCTCACCGATCACATGGCCGACGCGGTCAAGACCCTGCGTATCGTGCTGGCGGCCGACAATTCGGTGCGGACCGGGCAGGTCGTCACTCTTTAGGGCCGCGGTCGCACGGTTTTCGCGCAGGCCCCTCACGTTTCCCGCGTTATACGCGTGTAGGCCGCCGTCACCGCCAGCACGATCAGGCCGAACAGGATGCGGCGAAACCCCTCCGGCAGCTGCAGCACGGTGAGCAAGGTGGTGAGGACGGTCAGGATGAGTGTTCCGAGGATGGTGCCGGCGAAGCCGCCACGCCCGCCGAAGATCGATGTGCCGCCGATCACCGCTGCGGCAACCGAGGGGAGCAGCAGCGGCACCGCCAGCGACAGTGACGGTACCTTGATGAGGCCGACGTAGAGCAGGCCGGTGACCCCGGCGAGGAGGCCCGAAACGACATAGAGCGCGAGGATCACCTGCCAATAGAGTACGCCGGATATGCGGGTGGCCTGCTCGTTGTCGCCGACTGCGTAGAGCAGCCGCCCGAAGCCGGTGCCCCGCAGCATGAAGATGATCAGGGCCGTCAACGGCACAAACAGCGCCAGTGCGTTGGGCACACTGTGAGTGAGTCCGGTGCCGAGCCAGGCGAGAAAGCTTGGAATGGCCGACCCAGTGGCGATGACCGTGCGCTGGTAGACCTGAAGGATACCGGTGCCGATCAGGCTGGTGCCAAGGGTCATGATCAGTGGATGAACCCGGAATACTCCGACGCCGATGCCGTTGGCGGCTCCGATCAGGAGGGGCGGCAGCAATGCCGCGGCAACCGCGATCACCGGATGGTGGATCGTGATCTGGGTCACCATGATAAACGCGCTCATCGTGGCGACGACGCCCACCGACAGGTCAATGCCGCCGGTGAGCATGGTCAATGTCTGGCAGCCAGCGAGAATGGCGAGAGGAATGGCGAATTTTATTGTATTGGCCAGCCATCGTTCATTGATGATGCCCGGCCGCAGCATCTGGAGAACGAAGATCAGGACGATGAGGAGAATGGCCAGCGGGACCAGCGGGTGATCCCTCATGAATCGGCGAACGCGCCCGCCAAGTGGCGCAGTGAGGGCAGTGTACGTTACCTGGCTCATGCGGCCCGCGCGCGCATGGCGAACAGGGCTCCGAGCATGACCACGATCACCATGATCGTGCCCTCGACGATGGTGGCGACATTGGGATCGACGGACAGCAGTGTCAGATCGCTGCGGACGAGACGGAGAATGAAGACGGCGACGAGGGGCCCCACCATTCCGCCGCGGCCGCCCCCGAGAGCGACACCGCCGAGCACCACCGCGGCGACGCTGGCGAGCAGATAGGGACCAGGGATCGGTGCGCCGATGCCTGTGCTGGCGGTGAGTACTACGCCGCCCATCGCCGAGAACAGGCCCGCCAGCCCGTAAGCCGCGATCCTGGTGAGGTCCACCGCCACGCCGCTGCGCAACGCGGCGAGACTGTTGCTGCCAATGGCGTAGATCGACAGCCCCAGCCGTGAGCGGATCAGCGGTATCCAGATGACGCCGATGCATACGAGCGCGAGGACCAACGCCTTCGGAATCCAATCGGAGATTGTTGCGGGCACCCCCGGGAAGCCGACGGTGCCGACCACGAGCGCCTTCAACCAGCCGGCGGCGGCTCCGCCCGGTGCGTTAAGGACGAGCAGTGCCGCCCCTTCCCACACGAACAGCATGGCGAGCGTGACCACGATATCGGGAACCCGCGTGATGACAATCAGCAGCCCATTGAGCGCGCCGAGCGCAAGGCCAAGGATCAGCACGAAAGCGACGATCAGGACCGAGGCTTCATCGCTCGCACCCTCCATCAGCCGCGCCGCTGTGACACTGGTCAGCGCCATCAGCGATGCGATCGACAGATCAACGCCGCCGGCGATGACCGGCGGGGCCTGAGCGGCGGCGGCGAAGGCGAAGGGAAGCGCCGCTCGGGCGAGCGACCCAATTCCGTCCGCGCCATATCGGGGCTGAATCACCCATGTGGCGACCAGCAGCAGGGCGAGCAGCACGAACAGGGAAAATACCCAGCCATGGCGCCTGATGATGGCGGACGGCAAGTTCACGCCACGATGCTCGGATCGGGCGGGAGATCGGGCGGCGCGTTCGGGCTGCCGTGTTGCGTACCTCGCGGCAATCCGTAGGCCGCCCGCATCAACGCCGGCTCATCAGCGACGTCGGCGGGCAGAACATCGACGACGCGCCCATTGAAGATGATGAGCGCCCGGTCGCAGACAAGTTGCACCTCGCCCAGTTCGGAGGTGTACAAAAGGACAGACGAGCCCTGCACGGCCAGCTCGCGCAGCAGGTTGTAGATCTCGCGCTTGGTGCGGATGTCGATGCCGCGGGTCGGGTCGAAGCAGAGCACCGTGTGGGCACTGGCGGCGATCCAGCGCGCCACCGTCACTTTCTGTTGATTGCCGCCAGAAAGCCGCTGAACCTCGCCTTGGGCGCGTGTGTCGATTTGCAGCCGTTCGACAGCCGTGTCGACGCGCGCCCGTTCCTTCGCTTGGTCGATCGGTCCCCACGCGCGGAACGGAGCGCTGAACGGCAAGGCGATGTTTTCGCGGACCGAGCGCTGCATGAGCAGTGCCTCACTGCGGTCGCCGGGCACGTAGACCAACCCTACCCGGATTGCATCGGCCGGGTGTGCGAACTGGACCTCCCTGCCGTCGACCCGGATGACGCCGCCCGAGGGCCGGCGCAATCCCGACAAAGCGGCGAACAATTCATCCTGGCCCTGCCCCTCGAGAGCGACCACTCCAAGCACCTCACCGGCGTGAAGGTCGAACGATACGCTTTGGAGCTTGGCGCCCACGCTGAGGTTGGCGACCTGCAGGCGGGGAGCAGCTTCGACGGGCAAGCTGGCCACGCCGCGCTTGGTCGTTTTGCCGCTGGTCCTTTCGACCGGCGCGCCGAGCATCAGCTCGACGATCCGCTCCTCTGCTCCCGCCTCCATGGTGACAACGCCGACGGTTTCGCCGTCGCGCAGCACCGTAGCGCGGTCGCAAAGGGCCGAAATCTCCAGCAGCCGATGCGAGATGAAGATGACCGAGCGGCCACTGGCGCGCTGGCGCCGCACGGCATCGAGCACCTTTTCGGCGAGATCGGCCGGCAGCGCTGCGGTCATCTCGTCGAGCAGCAGCACGTCAGGTCCGACGGCGAGTGCTCGCGCAAAATCGAGGATGCGCAACGCCGCCAAAGGAATGTTGCGCGCCGTCTCGCGCAGGTCGAGGTCGGCAACGCCGAGCTCCTTGACCCAGTCCACAAACGGCTGGGTCGGCGTTTCAGTAAGCCGCAGGTTGGATGCGATATCGAGGTCGGGAACGAGCGCCGGTTCCTGGTAGACGGAAACCAGGCCGGCGCGGCGCGCGGCGGCGGGCGAATTCACTTCGCGGCGCTGGCCGCGAATAAGAATTTCTCCGGCGTCGCGCCGGACTCCACCGGTAAGAATCTTGACGAGTGTCGACTTGCCGGCGCCGTTGGCTCCCACCAAGGCGTGAACCTCGCCCGGCGTCACCGACAGCGAAGCGTCGCGTAGAGCGGCAACTGCGCCGTAATTCTTGGTGACGCCTTTGGCTTCCAGGAGCAACGTGGTTGTCAATGGCCTGACGGGCGTCGAACGGCAACCAGGAGCGGAGGGACGCGGCGTGAAGGCCGCGCCCCGTCCATTCCCGTGCGATTATTCGCCTGGTCCCTTGCAGGCGATGATCTGGGCCTTGGTGTAGGTAGTCCAGTCGGGGATCGAAATGCTTACCGGCCATTCCGGGCTCAACGCCGGATCGGCCGCCGCCTTCAGCTTCGCCTGACCGGCGGCGGTGACGTTCTCCCACAGCTCGGGATTGACCAGCGTCGTACGGTCGGCCGGCTTCTTGCCTTCCAGGATATTGAGAGCCAGCGTCACGCCCGCGCCACCGATAGAGCCGGGATTGGTCACGGCGGCGCCAACCAGACCCTTGACGGTGAGCAGCTGATTGACGAAGCCGGCGTTGTCAGCGCCGACCACCGGGACCAGCGGATTGCCTGACTCGACCAGCGCGTCGACAATGACGTTATCGATGCCCGACGTCCACACGCCGTCAAACGGTGTGCCCGTGGCCATGAAGTTGACGATTTGCTGCTTGCCCTGGTCCTGCTGCCAGCCGGTGAAGACCTCGTCCACGACCTTGATGCCCGGGTTCTCGGCGAGAGCCCGTTTGAAGCCCTTGTCGCGGTCGCTATCGGCGGGGGCGCCGGCCGCACCGCGCATGTAGACCACCGAACCCTTGCCCTTAAGCTGATCGAAGAGCCACTTGGCGCCGAGATAGGCGTATTCCTCCTGGTTGTTCGAAATGACGTAGGCAGACGGCTCGGTCACCGCCTGGTCGACCGCCACCACCACGATGCCGGCGTCGGTCGCTTCCTTGATCGCCGGATTGATGCCGGATGGATCAGCCGGGTTGACCACGATGGCGTCGACACCGGCGCTGATCAGATTGCGGATATCCTCGAGCTGGCCGGCGGCGTCGGTGTTGCGATGGGCAATGTTCAATGAGCTGACCTTGCCTGACGCCAGCGCCTGCGCCTTGATGGCGCAGATCATTTCTTCGCGCCAGCCGTTGCCCTGCACCGTGTTGGATACGCCGATGGTGTAAGTGTCCTTGGCGGCCGCCGGGCCCGTGCTGGAAACCGCCAGCGCCGCAGCCGCGACCAACGGCAAAATTGCCAGATATGTTGCTTTGCGCATGGGTACTTTCCTCTCCTCCACTTTATCGAGGTCGGTCGATTGAACCGGTATTGACCTGTTGTCGGTGTGGCCCGGTATCGATCCGTCCTCCGTCCCTTTTGCTACAGGTTCATGTTCTCCGCATCCGAACCGACCGTTGCCTCTCCGGCCGCGGCTCACTTCACGTAAGGGCGCAGAACGTCGCGGGCGAGCAGGAAACCGCGCTTCACCAACTCGTCACTGCCCTCGAAGTTACGGTCCTCGTGTTCGATGATGATGGGTCCGTCGTAGCCCGCCCGATAAAGCCCCGAGAAGATGACGCGCCAGTCGACGTCGCCGAGGCCCGGCATGCGCGGAACCTGCCAGCCGATGCCGGATGAGAACGTACCGCGTTCGTAAAGGCCGTCGCGGTCGATCATGACGTCCTTGGCCTGCATGTGCAGGATGTGGGTTCCGAATTCCTTGATGAAGCGGGCCTGGTCGATCATCAGCCAGACCAGGTGCGAGGGATCGTAATTGAGCCCGACCGTGTCGCCCCACGCCTCGATGATGCGCCGCCAGATGCGCGGTGAATAGGCGATATTGTTCCCGCCCGGCCATTCATCGTAGCTAAAGATCATCGGACAGTTTTCAAATGTCAATTTGACGCCGTTGTCGCGAGCGTACGCGACGATGTCGGGCCACACCTTGAGGGCCTCGTCCCAGTTGGCGTCAACGTGCTTGGCAGCGTCTCCACCGCAGAAAGTGTTGACCACAGCGACCCCCATCTGGCCGGCCGTGACGATGACCTTCTTCAGATGGTCGATGACCGTCTTGCGATGGGCGGGATCGGGATGGAGCGGATTTGGATAGTAACCAAGCCCGGAGATTGCGATGCTCTTCTCGCCGAGAGCGACGACGATCTCGCGCGCCCGCGACGGTGAGGTGTTGGCGACGTCGATGTGGGTGGTACCGGCATAACGGCGGGTCGGCCCCGACGACTTCGGCCAGCAGGCGATCTCGAGGGTCTCGAAACCGGCCGAACTCGCCCAGCTGGCGACCTCGAGCAGCGGCGTGTCGGCAAAAGGCACGGTCAAAAAGCCGAGCTTCACGTCTTCCTCCTTGCTTCGCACAGCGGGTCGGGACTAGCCGGCTCTGTTTCCCGCCGCGTGGGTGGAGGCGATGACACGATCAAGTACGCTCTGAACATAGCCGATTGGACGATCGGAAAGGAGTCCGTCGAGATGACAGCCGATCATGGAGCGGAACTCGCCTCGCTCGAAAAGCTCGCGGCTGAACAACGTCTCGTTGGCCAGGATCGCCGCGGCCAACGACGTGCCATCGTCTCCTGTGCGATCCGCAATTCGTGCTATCTCGCCGGCAAAAGGATCCTGCACGGCCCACCTTTGCCCAAACCTGCGCGAGGCGTAGACCAGGTAAACCATCCAGGCCGCCACCACCACGGACAGCAGCTCGACGCCCTTGCCCTCGTGCAGCCGCTCACGGATCGGATTGAGAAGGCGCTGTACGATCTTCTGCGACCCGTCGGTGGCGATCTGGTGATTGCGATGGCGAATGGCGGTGTTGTGGAGGCGGCGGAAGGTCTGCTCGACGTAATCCGTCGGCGACACACCTGGCACAGGTGGCAGGGTCGGCAGGCTCTCCTCGATCAGCATGCGACGCACGAACGCGGCGAGCAGCGGGTCGTCCGCCGCCTCGCCGCTGTAGGTGTGGCCGGCGAGCAGGCCGAGATAGGCGAGCGATGACTGGGCGGCGTTCAGCACCCGCATCTTGAGAAGCTCGAACGGCGCGACGTTGTCGACCAGCGTTGCGCCGGCCAGATGCCATTGCGGCGCCCGGCTGGCAAAACGGTTCTCGATGACCCACTGACGGAAGGGTTCGCCGACGA
>CAZSWL010000020.1:0-2887 GCA_964610725.1 uncultured Bauldia sp. | reverse complement strand
CTTGGCGAGTTCCACGCGCATCTGCACGCGCAACTCGGCATCGAGATTGCTGAGTGGCTCGTCGAATAGAAACACCTTGGGATCCCGCACGATGGCGCGGCCGATGGCGACACGCTGGCGCTGGCCGCCGGACAGCTGCTTGGGCAGGCGATCGAGGTAAGGCGTCAGTTGCAGAATCTCGGCGGCCTGGCGAACCGCCGCGTCGATCTTGTCTTTTGGCTCCTTGGCCAGCTTCATGCCGAAGGCCATGTTGTTGTACACGGTCATGTGCGGATAGAGGGCGTAGGACTGGAAGACCATGGCGATGCCGCGCAGCGCCGGCGGCAGGTCGTTGACCTCCTCGCCGTCGAACTCGACCGTGCCCGAGGTGATCTCCTCCAGCCCGGCGACCATACGCAGCAGCGTGGACTTGCCGCAGCCCGAGGGGCCGACAAACACCACGAACTCGCCCGACTTGATATCGAGATCGACGCCCTTGATCACCTCGACGTGGCCGAAGGACTTCTTGACGTCACGCAGCCGAAGCTCGCCCATCCTACTGCTTCCCTCTTTCGTCCATCATGCTCATCCGCCCTTCACAGAGCCGGCCAGCAGGCCGCGCACCAGATAGCGTTGCAGCGAGAAGAACACGATCAGCGGCACCACAATCGACACAAAGGCGGAGGTCGTCAGAATCTCCCAATCGCCGCCGCGCGAACCCAGCAGCGCCCGCAGGCGCCCGGTAAGCACCAGCTGATTGTCCTGCTGGCCCAGGAACACAATCGCCACCAGCAGGTCGTTCCACACCCACAGGAACTGGAAGATGGCGAAGGAGGCCAGCGCCGGGACCGAGAGCGGCAGCACGATGCGCCCGAAGATCTCGAAATCGGTGGCGCCGTCGACACGCGCCGATTCCATGATCTCGTTGGGCAGCGTGCCGATGTAGTTGCGCAACAGATAGATGGCGAGCGGCAGGCCGAAGCCGGTGTGCGCCAGCCATATGCCGAGATATGTTTTGGCGGGCACGCCAAAGAACTCGCCGACGTTGTTGTACAGCTTCAACAGCGGAATGAGCGACATCTGCAGCGGCACCACCAGCAACCCCACAACCACCGCGAGCAACAGCCCTCGGCCCGGGAATCGCATCCAGGAGAGGGCATAGGCCGCGTAAGCCGCGATCAGGATCGGGATGACCGTCGCGGGAACGGCCACCGTCAACGAATTGATGAAGGACTGGCCAACCCCCGCGGCGGTCAGCACATGGCTATAATTCACGAGCGTGAATGTCGGCGGCTGCGAGGCCGTATAGTAGAGCCGGCGGCTGGAATCGGCGGCAAAGGACGTGTCCGAAACCATCTGGTAGCTGCCATCGCGGTTGATGGTCAGTGAGCCGCCGTCCGGCAGCGGCGCAGTCTCGCCCGCCTTGAATTCCTTCGGCTTCATGATCTTGGTGCCGAAGGCAACCACGCCGCTTTCGTTGGCCGTGAGCACATTGCCCTTGATCACGTATTTGCCGTTCTCCTGCACCTGGGTCGAAGGATCGGCAGAGTGAGCGATGAAATTTTGCTGGCTGGTTGTCAGGGCCGTCCACCAGCCTGAGACCGCAATCGCGTCCTTGTGGCGGAACGAGGTCACCAGGATGCCGATGGTTGGGATGGTCCAGATAAGGACGATCAGAACGACCGACGCGTGGACGAAATACTGTCCCCACCTTCCCTTGCGGCGCCGGACTCTCGCCATATCAGCGTCCCGCCTGCTCGGCGTTGAGACGCCGGATGTTCCAGATCATGATCGGCACCACCGCCAGCATGATGACGACGGCAATGGTGGCGCCGCGGCCGAAGTCGCCGCCGCCGCGGAACATCCAGTCGTACATCAAATTGGCCAGCACGTCGGTGTTCCACTGGCCGTTGGTCATGGTCAGCACGATGTCGAAGACCTTGAGCACGGTGATGGTGATCGTCGTCCACACCACGGCGATCGTGCCCCAGATCTGCGGCACCATGATGTGGAAGAAGATGTGCCAGCCCTTGGCGCCGTCGATCACCGCTGCCTCGATCGTTTCCTCCGGGACCGACCGCAGCGCCGCCGCGAGGATGACCATGGCAAAGCCGGTCTGGATCCATACCAGAATCACCATCAGGAAGAAGTTGTTCCACAACGGGATCGTGATCCAGGGCTCCGGCGGCAGTCCGAACAGCTGCATGACGGCGTTGACCAGGCCGATCTGAGGCTGGTCGGCGCCGCGATATTCGTAGATGAACTTCCAGATCACGCTGGCGCCGACGAAGGAAATCGCCATTGGCATGAAGACCATGCTCTTGGCGATGTTGCCCCACCAGATACGGTCGGTGAGGTAGGCGATGACAAGGCCAAAGATGGTGCTGAGTGCTGGCACCACGATCAGCCACATGATGTTGTTGAAGATCGACTCGCGGAACTGCTGGTCGTTGACGGCCCAAGCGTAGTTGCTCAGGCCCACGAAATGCTCGCCGTTGCGACCGAAGAAGCTCAGCCGCAGCGAGTCGAGGGCCGGGTAGACAAGATAGAGGCCGAGGAAGAGCAGTGCCGGCCCGAGGAACAGCCAAGGCCGGATGGAGGCCGCCACCCTCTGGTTGCGTGCCGCCTGCGCCGCCGGCCCGCGCGGTGGCCAGATGATGTCGAGGATCTTGTTGGCAGCATAGAAGTAGGCAGCCGCAAGGCCGACACCGAGAACGACTGTAACCGCGGCACTAATCAGGTGCCCCATGCGCTTCCCCCACCGCAGCTTCCGCGCGGCCTTGTCGCTTGCCGCAGGACCTGCTTGCCGCTTCACCCTATCTGCCGGCTTCTTCTATTTGGCCCGGCTTGGATAGTAGTCCCGGGCCAAACCGGCCCGGGACCGATGCATACGAAGCCTACCTGATTC
>CAZSWL010000019.1:0-3083 GCA_964610725.1 uncultured Bauldia sp. | reverse complement strand
CGCCGCCGCCGACGTCGAGCCGATCGAGGCGCTGATCCTGCCCGACATGCCGGCGACCGTGACGCCGCTGGTTTACGCCATCGTGGTGCAACTGCTCGCCTATCACGCCGCCGTCTTCCTGGGCACCGACGTCGACCAGCCGCGCAATCTCGCCAAATCGGTCACGGTCGAGTGAGTCGCGGTCGCGCGCGCGAGCGAACTCTGGCATGATCCGCCGCGCGCCGTGCCTTGGCGGTGGCGCCACGGGAGCACGACATGAGCGAGAGCGGCGAACCTCTCGACGGCGGCCAGCCCGAGTCGGCGCACCGCGCGAGCGCGATGCATCGGCTGCGCAATTATTTCCTGACCGGCTTCGTCATCGCCGCGCCGCTGTTCCTGACCATCTACATCACCTGGTCGTTCGTCCAGTGGGTCGACTTCCTGGTCGAGCCGCTGATTCCGACGGTCTACCGCCTCGACCGCCTGCTGCCGGTGCCGATCCCCGGCTTCGGCCTGATCGTGGCGCTGGTCTTCATCACTCTGCTCGGGTTCCTCACCGCCAACCTCGTCGGCCGGCGGCTGCTCGCCTTCGGCGAATCGCTGCTCAACCGCATGCCGCTGGTGCGCAACCTCTATCGCGGGCTGAAGCAGATCTTCGAGACGGTGGTGGCGCGCCGCGCCAGCGCCTTTCAGCAGGCCGCGCTGCTCGAGTATCCGCGCAAGGGCCTGTGGTCGATTGTCTTCATCGCCAGCGACACCCGCGGCGAGGTCAACCGGCGGCTGAGCGCGCCTGATGACGAGGCGGTGAGCGTCTTCCTGCCCACCACGCCCAACCCGACCTCCGGCTTCCTGCTGTTCGTCAAGAAGAGCGAGCTGGTGATACTCGACATGTCCGTCGAGGACGCCGCCAAGATGGTCATCTCGGCCGGTCTGGTGATCCCCGAGCTCGAAGGCGCGGGGACGCCTTCTTCCCGCCGTCCGCGGCGGCTCAAACGTTTCACCCCGCCCTCAGCAGCCTGACCGCCTCGTCGCGGCCGAACAGGTAGAGCAGGATGCGCAGCGCCTGGCCGCGCGCGCCGGCGAGATTCGGGTCGGTCGCGACGACGAGGCGGGCGTCGTCGCGGGCGATCTCCATCAGCGCGGCGTGACGGTCGGGGCTGGCGATGCGAAAGCCAGGCATCCCCGACTGGCGGGTGCCGAGGATTTCGCCGCCGCCACGCAGCTTGAGGTCCTCCTCGGCGATGACGAAGCCGTCCTCCGTCTCGCGCATCACCGCCAGCCGCTTCTTGGCGACGGCGCCGAGCGACGCCTTGTAGAGCAGCAGGCAGACCGACGGCTTTTCACCGCGACCGACCCGCCCGCGCAGCTGGTGCAACTGGGCAAGGCCGAAACGCTCGGCATGCTCGATGACCATGATGGTGGCGTCGGCGACGTCGACGCCCACTTCGACCACCGTGGTGGCGACGAGAACCTTGATGTCGCCGGCTAGGAAGCGGGCCATGACCCGGTCGCGCTCGGCCGCTTTCATGCGGCCGTGGACGAGGCCGACCACCGGGCCGAGGGCCGTCGCCAGGGCGGCGAAGCGCTCCTCGGCGGCGGCGACGTCGAGCATCTCCGATTCCTCCACCAGCGGACACACCCAGTAGGCCTTGGCGCCGCCGGCGACCGCCGCGCGGATGCGCGCAACCACCTCGTCGAGCCGGGAAAGCGGCAGCGCCCGCGTCTCGATCGGACGGCGCCCGGCCGGCTTCTCGGTCAGCCGCGACACATCCATGTCGCCGTAATAGGTGAGCACGAGGGTGCGCGGGATCGGGGTCGCGGTCATCACCAGCACGTCGGTTGCGCCGCCCTTGGCGGTGAGCGCCAGGCGCTGGTGAACGCCGAAACGGTGCTGCTCGTCGACGACGACGAGGGCGAGGTCGCGGAAGGCGACGCCCGACTGGAACAGCGCATGGGTGCCGATGAGGAGGTCGATCGAGCCGTCGGCGAGGCCGGCGAGCACGGACTCGCGTTCCTTGCCCTTCTCGCGGCCGGTGAGCACGGCGATGCGGATGCCGGCGGCGGCGGCGAGCGGCTCGATGGTGCGGGCGTGCTGGCGCACCAAGAGTTCGGTCGGCGCCATCAACGCCGCCTGACCGCCTGCCTCGATGACGGCCGCCGCCGCGATCAGCGCCACCACCGTCTTGCCGGCGCCGACGTCGCCCTGCAGCAGGCGCAGCATGCGCGTCTCGCCGGCAAGGTCGGCGGCGATCTCCGCCACCGCCGTTTGCTGGCTCTGCGTCAGTTGGAACGGGAGGGCGGCGATCAGTCTGGCGCGGAGCGTGCCGTCGCCCTGGCGCCGCCGGCCGGCGCTGCGGCGCTGGTGCTCGCGCATCAGGGCGAGGGCGAGCTGGCTCGCCAACAGCTCGTCGTAGGCGAGGCGGGCGACGTGCGGCGCCTCCGCTTCGAGGTCGGCCTGGGTCTTGGGGCGGTGGGCATGGCGGAGCGCTTCGTCAAAGGAAGGCCAGTGTTGCCTGGCCACCAGCGCCGGATCGAGCCATTCCGGCAACTGCGGCAGGTCGGCAAGGGCTTCGCCGATGGCGCGGGCGAGCACGCGCCGCGACAGGCCGGCGGTCAGCGGATAGACCGGCTCGATCAGCGGCAGCTCGGCAAAATCGCCCTCGGCGACGATATGGTCGGGGTGGACCATCGACGGCCGCCCGTTGAACCACTCCATGCGGCCCGAGACATAGCGGGTCTCGCCGACCGGCAGCGTCTTTTGCAGCCACTCGGGGTTGGCGTGGAAGAAGGTGAGGGCGATCTCGCCGGTGTCGTCGTGGGCGAACACGCGGGTTGGGATGCGCTTGTTGCCGCGCGGTGGCGTGGCGTGGCGGTCGACGCGCACCTTCAGCGTCACGATCGCGCCCTCCGCCGCTTTTGCGATGCCCGGCTGGCGGCTGCGGTCGATGAGGGCGACCGGCAGATGGAAGAGAAGGTCGGTTACCCGCGGCTCTGCCGCCTCGCCGCGGCCGAGGAGGCGGGCGAGCGCCTCGCCGGTCTTGCGGCCGATGCCCGAAAGACTGGTGACCGGGCGAAAGAGCGGGTTGAGGATGTCGGGCCGCATC
>CAZSWL010000018.1:0-2902 GCA_964610725.1 uncultured Bauldia sp. | reverse complement strand
GCCTGGCCGACGAGCGACGATTGGCCGTGGTCGCTTTCGTACGCGAGATCGACGTGGAAGGTGAGCGACACCGAGATCAGGCCGAGCACCGAGAGGTGACCGCCGAGCTCGACGAAGGCCTCCAGGTCGACGCTGTGGGTGGGGTCCTGCCAGTGGAAGTAGAAGCCGCCCTTGACGTAGACGGAGCCCGACGCCACCCCGATGTTGAGTGCGGCGTAGGCACCGAACTCGAGCTGGGCTTCGATCTCGTCGACGCCGGCGGCCGAAACCGCAACCGCGAAGAAACCGCCGCCGCCCAACAGCGAGACGGTGAGGTTGAAAGGGTTATGGCGGTCGGCGAAGTTGAACTTCGCCCCCGGCGAGTTGCTGTCGAACGGCAGGTTGAAGCCCGATCCGAGGCTGATGTTCTGAAGGGTCATCACCCCGACCGCGATCGACGGCAGCCCCAGCGAGTAGCTGGCGGTGATGCCGGCCGCGGTCACCGCCATGTTGGGTGGATCGGTGAAACCGTTCGCAGGCAGGTAGTCCTTGAGCTTGTTGACGAACTCGAGCGGACCGCCGAACAGGACGCCGTGGTCGGGGTTGATGCCGACCGTGACATCGGGCTTCGAGCCGGGCTTCGAGCTGAACTTGAGGCTGTCGAAGGTGAGGATGACGCAGCCGAACAGGTTGATCTTGAAATTGTTGATGCCGCCGTCGACGGTGGCCGTCGGCGATCCGGGAGGCCCCCCACCGTTCTTGTGAACCGTGGCAACGGCGGTCACGTCGAGGGCCGAGGCGATGCCGTCGGCGTCCGGCACGAAGATCGGATTGTCCTGCGGGGCGGGTGCCGGCAGCACATAGGGCTGAAGGTTTTCCTGATGCAGGTCGAACCGCGTCTCGACGCGATCGGGAAACTGCTGGTTGACGAGCTTCGGCGCCTTCTCCAGCGGCAGGCTCTTGGCGAGGATCTCGCCGAGTGGAATGACGCCGAACAGCGTCAGGCCGCCGAGGAAGTCGCTCGGATTGAACGAGCCGTCGACGAAGGCCTTGGCGTTCTGCGCGCCGGCGACCGTGCCGAAGGTGCGCGAGAGCCCCGTCGGGAACAGGTTGGGCGTGACGATCCCGCCGCCCTTGTCGGTAGGCACGCCGGGCGTCACGGTGCCACCGGCGTTGTCGAGGGACAGGAACACCTGACCTTTGTTTGCCGCTGCGTCGAGGCCGTTGGCGAGATAGGTGTCGGCGACCCTGGCGGTCACCGGCTGGTCGGTGCCGAGCAGGCGCTGGACCGCGGCAAGCTTGAGGCTGGCGCTCTCGGTGCCGGGATAGAACTGGGCCGGCAGCGGGTCGTCGACGCTTGCCGACACCGGGCCGCCGACGGGCTGGGCGCCGATGAAGGTGATCGACACCGTCGGCGTATTGGTGTCGCCGGGGTCGGCACCGATGTTGGGCGCGAACTGTATGACGGCGCCGTTGAAGGGCCGCGTGCGCCGCGTCTTGTCCTTCACTGCCTTGTAGGCGGCGATGATCTTGGCGAGGTCGCTGGCATTGTTGCAATTGATCGAGATGAAGAACAGCGGCGTGGTGAACGCAATGGCGGTCTCCGCCTGGTCGTAACCGACGGCCTGAAACTGGAAATCCCTGGACATGCCGGGGTAGGCGCCGGTGGTGACCGGCCAGAACGCCTCGCGGAAGGGTCGACCGTTGTAGAAGGCGGGATCCGAGATGCGGTCGTCGGGACTGGAGCCGGGCTGGGCGAGGTCCGGCGTCGTCGTGGTCAGGATGTCGACGCGCGAAAACGGAAAGTCGCGGCCCTGCGCGAACTGGTTGGCGCCGGGGTAGGTCTTGGTTTTCTGGCGCACGATGATGAAGAAGCGCTGCCGCAGCAAAGCGACGCGCCCGCCGCCCGATTGCGGTTCGAACTTGCGCTCGGTCACCTTGACCAGCGATGCGGCGTGCCCAAGCGGAAAGAGAAAGCCGGCATAGACGACGCGGACGTAGTAGTCGCGCGCCATCGCCGCGCGGTGGTTCCATTGCGTGAGGTCGACACCGGTCGGTCCGGTGCCCGCAGGCCAGTTGCCGTCCTCCAGCAGCCAGCCGCCGAGGGCGGTCAGCATCAGACGCCGGGCAATCGCCGGCGTTGGCTGATACTGGCGCCCGGCGAGCGAAGTGCCACCGACAAACTCGTCGTAGCCAGCGGTCAACTGGACCAGCATGCGGCGGTCGGTGCCATCCAGTGACATCGTGAAGGGGAAACCGGTCGGCTCGGGACTGACATAATCCGGCGACCAGATCGCCCGCAGCGGCTCGGGCGCGGTGTCGTCGATGCGGTTGCTCAGTCGCGCTCCCAGCCGGGTATGCCACAGCTCGGTGTGGCCGCCGTGTGTCTCTGGCGTGTCGCTGTGGTACCAGCCCGCCGTCGCCAGTGGCGATTGGATCAGCCGATAGGGCAGCTCGATGGCGGTGACGGTATCGGCCGGCTGGTGCGGCTTGCCGAGCCTGAGCTGCAGGTTCGGAGCGAGTTGCACCGCGCCCGGCCTGGGTGTCGCGAAAGGCGCTGACCTGGCCGGCTTGTTGCCGCCAAGACGCCGCACGAGGGATGGCGATCCGCCGCTGGCTTGCAGATTGCGCTGGAATTCCTGATCGATCAGCGTGTCGATTGTCTGGTCCGCGACGGGACCGCCGCCCGCCACGACCCTGGCCGTCACCGCAGCATAGGTCTGCGCAAGGACCTTGTTCAGCGCCGCCCGATCGGCGGCCCCGGCGCCGGCCGCCAGCAATGCTGCCAACCGATCGAAGTGAGCCTTGAGGGCAGCCACCACGTCCGGCACAGCCGCGAAACGGAGCCGTGGCCGCGTGTCGGGTGCGGCCTGGTAGTCGAGATTCATCGCCCACGTGCGGAATGCGGTGAGCAGGCTCGCTA